>JBEBGK010001015.1:0-1878 GCA_040081515.1 Chthoniobacteraceae bacterium | reverse complement strand
CATGATGTACAGCCTCGGCATGCCGCTGATCGCGGTCACGGCCGTTGCCTATTCGATTGCGCTGACGGCAGCATGCCTGGTCAACGGCCGGACGATCATCCTCCACAAGCTCAACCAGCTTGTCCTGCGGGAAAAGACCGAAGTCGTCAGCCTCTTGCTGCGCGAATATGAGGATTCCGGCGGGGACTGGATGTGGCAGACCGATGCGTCGCGTTGCCTGACGCACGTCTCGCCGCGCCTTGCCATTGCCCTGGGCGTCGAGCCGACCACGCTTGAAACCAAGCCGCTCCTTCAGATCATCGCCGGCGATACGTGGGAGGCCGGCAATTTTCCGGCCGGGCTGCGCGAACTGGCCGACCGCCTGAAGAACCGGGAGAGTTTCAGCGACCTTGTCCTGCCCGTGAAGATCAGCGGCCTCACCCATTGGTGGGAATTGTCCGCATCGCCACGCTATGATGAAGCCGGCATCTTCATGGGCTTCCGCGGCGTGGGTTCCGACGTGACGGAGCAACGCCGCAGCGCGGACAAGATCAACCGGATGGCGCGTTACGATACGCTGACCGGAATGCCCAACCGCCTGCTTGTGACGGAAACGCTTGCCGTCGCCATGGCGGAGGCCGATCGCTGGCGCAGCCGTTGTGGTTTCATGATGATCGACCTCGATCGCTTCAAGGCGATCAACGACACGCTTGGCCATCCCATGGGAGACCGGCTGCTCACGCGCGTTTCCGAGCGCCTGCGTTCGATCATGAGCGAGAACGAGCTTTGCGGCCGCCTGGGCGGAGACGAATTTGCCGTCGTCGTGAAGGATGCCAACGATCCGGCGAAGATGGCAAAGCTCGCCCAACTGATCATCGACACGCTGTCGCAACCCTATGAGGTCGACCAGCACACCCTGTATATCGGGGCGAGTATCGGGACGGCGATCGGACCGCGCGACGGTCGCTCGGTCGAAACGCTTATCCGTTCGGCAGATCTCGCTTTGTATCGCTCGAAGGATGAAGGCGGCGGCGTCTTCCACTGCTACGAGCCCCAGCTCCACGTCCATGCAGAAGAGCGCCGCGTGATCGAAATCGCGCTCCGCAAGGCGCTCGAACGCAACGAGTTCCAGGTTCATTACCAGCCGGTGGTCAATGCCCAGTCGGGGACGATCGAGAGTTTCGAAGCCCTGCTGCGCTGGACGAACCCGGAGCTTGGCGTGGTTTCCCCCGTCAAGTTCATTCCGATCGCCGAAGATGCAAGGCTGATCGGGCCGATCGGCGAATGGGTGATGCGCACGGCATGCATGGAAGCCGCGAAATGGCCATCGACGGTTCGCATAGCCGTCAATGTGTCGGCCGAGCAGCTTCACGATACCAGTTTCGTTTCCACCGTCGTTTCGGCGCTGGCGCAGGCCGGTCTTGAACCGAACCGCCTCGAGATCGAAGTGACCGAAAGCGTCTTCATGCATGAAGGCACGGCCGCCGTTGCCGTCCTCGACAAGATACTGAGCATGGGTGTGCGTCTTGCGCTGGATGATTTCGGCACTGGCTATTCGTCGCTCGGTTATCTCTCCAAGACGAAATTCTCGACGATCAAGGTCGATCGCAGCTTCGTCCAGGGCGCCGCCAAGAATGCGCCGGAAAGCCTTGCCATCATCCGCGCGGTCGTTGCGCTGGCCGACAGCCTCGGCATGAGCACCACCGCCGAAGGGGTCGAGACCGAGGAAGAATGCCGGATGGTCAACAAGCTCGGTTGCCGCAAGATTCAGGGCTATCTTTACGGGCGTCCGATGCAGGCATCGGAAGCGCGCGCCCTGCTGGGCCCCGAACCGGTGCGCGCCGTCGCCTGATCTCCTCCCGCTGTCGCGCGTGGCGATGGCACGGGAATGGGATATTC
>JBEBGK010001014.1:0-1880 GCA_040081515.1 Chthoniobacteraceae bacterium | reverse complement strand
CAATGCGGCAAACCCATCGCCGCGATCACGAGGCCGCGTTCGCGGGCGGTTTTCAGCCTCCGATAACGCCCGATCTCAGCGAGCGGGCCTGCGGGTTCATCTTCGGGCGGCAATTCTTCGGGCGGCATCGGGAATGGCGGTGCTCTTGCTCTTTGTCTCGGAGTGGGCTTGTTCCCTTGGCTGCGAATCGAATGCAGAGCAAGAGCGCGCTGTGAACCTGCTTCTCCAACAACTGACCCTGCCCGATCTCTGGCAGCAGGAAGCCGTGAAGGCGCTCCGCGCAGGGCGGGACGTGGTGGTGCATGCCCCGACCGGTGCCGGAAAAACGTACATCTTCGAGTTGCTCCACCCGCAGTTGAAAGGCCAGGCGGTCTTCACCGTGCCGACACGGGCCCTTGCGAACGACAAGCTCGCGGAATGGCGTAAGCGCGGATGGGAAGTCGGGATCTCCACGGGCGATCTCGCGCTCGGCCTGCATTCCAAGGTCGTCGTCGCCACGCTGGAAACGCAGCGCGCACGCTTCCTGCGACGCGAGGGGCCGCAGTTGCTCGTGGTGGATGAATACCAGCTCATCGGCGACCCGCATCGCGGTGTGAACTACGAACTCGCGCTCGCGCTCGCGCCTCGGGAAACGCAACTCCTTCTTCTCAGCGGCAGCGTCGCGAATCCAAACGACATCGTCGCGTGGCTGCGGCGCATCGGGCGCGATGCCGTCCTCGTCTCGCATGACATCCGGCCCGTGCCGCTCACCGAGGTGGATCTCGAGGGCCTGCCGAATCGCGCGGCGTCGAACATCCGCGGCTACTGGCCGCGCCTGATCACCAATGCGCTCCGCGCCGACCTCGGGCCGGTGCTCATGTTCGCACCGAGGAGAAATGCGGCGGAGGAGATCGCGCAATCCCTCGCATCGACGCTCGCCGATGCGCACCCGCTGGTTCTTTCGCCCGGGCAGGAGGCACTCGCGGGGCCGCGCCTGGCGAAACTGCTCCGGGCGCGTGTTGCATTTCATCACAGCGGCCTCAGCTATGCGCAGCGCGCCGGTGTCGTCGAGCCGCTCGCCAAGAGCGGACAACTGCGGGTGGTCGTCGCCACCATGGGGCTTGCGGCAGGGATCAATTTTTCGATGCGCTCGGTCGTCATCACCGACACGCGCTACATGGCCGGCAATTTCGAGCGCCAGGTGCAGCCCGATGAACTCCTTCAGATGTTCGGACGCGCCGGGCGCCGTGGACTGGACGAGGCGGGCTTCGTCCTTTTCACATCCAAACCGCCGCGCCTCCTCGACGGACAGCCCCGCAAGCTCAAGCGCGCGACGAAACTCGACTGGCCGACGCTCATCGCGGTCATGCAAGGCGCCGTCGCGAGGGGCGAGGAGCCATTCGGCGCGGCGCACGAGCTGAACCGCCGCCTCTTCACGCCGCAGGATGTGACGCTCGGCGTCGAACATGCGCGCGCAACCGGTCCGATGCCGTGCGGGTTCAGCGTGGACATGGAGCGCGCGCGGTTCGCGCGACGTCCAGTCGCGGAGATGCGGAACTCACACGGCGAGTGGCAGGCCGCATCGCAGCCGGAGGAAGTCCCGCTCGGCGATGCGTGGCTGCTGGAAGGCGAACGCTGGCTTCCGGCACTCAGCATTGCACGGACACTCGACGGACTCGGATACGGCCAGCTCTGCCGGCTTCAGTCCCCGCACGGGCGGCGCTACGGGCGTGAAGTCGTGCTCGGCACCCGGTGCGAGGGCGGTCTCCATCTCGCGCCGTGGCTGCGAAAGCACCTCGTCATCCGGCAAGTCACGGATCTCGGCCTCCAGCAGGAGGTGATTGCAAAGCTTCCCCAAATCGCGAGCGCCGCCATCGCCTCGCTCGCGGAGCGCGCGAAAG
>JBEBGK010001013.1:0-1883 GCA_040081515.1 Chthoniobacteraceae bacterium | reverse complement strand
ATCCATCACATCGGAAAGCGCGGGTACTATAGCATCGCAATCAAGCTCTTGCACCGCCAGCGTCCCGCGGTAACCATACGGAACGCAGAATACCGGGCAGCCTGCCGCACGAGCGGCTCGCGTGTCGACCGGCGAATCACCGATCACAAGCAGTCGCGCGGGCGCAAGCGCGAATTGCCGGGCCACGTGAAGCAGAGGCAGCGGATCGGGTTTTTTCTTCGGCAGCGAGTCGCCGCTGACCACCAGTTCGAAGTACCCGGACAAGCCAGTGGCTTCCATCAAGGGCAGCGTGAACGATGCCTTCTTGTTGGTCACGCAAGCAAGCCGAAGCCGCGCGGCGCGCAAGCGCTCCAGGCCGGGGATGACCCCAGGGAAGGGCCGCGAGCACCTTGTGAAGGTGTCGCGGTAGTGGCGCTCGAATGCCTCCACCGCAACCTCGAACGACGCGGGTTCGGGCTCGCCGTCGGGAATGCCGGTGAGCAGCCGTTTGGTCAGGCGCGGGATGCCATCGCCGATATAGCCGCGCACGATCTCGGGTCCTGCGGGCGGGCGTCCCAACTCCGTGAGCATCCGGTCGGCCGCCTCGGCGAGATCGGGCAAAGTATCGAGCAGCGTGCCGTCCAGGTCGATGGCTACCGCGCCTATGTCGACCGGAAGCTGCGGCCTCGGCTGGTACATGGAGATGGGACCTCGGGATGCGCCAGGCTCACGACAAAGCCCGTCACGGTTGATGAAGGGAAGACCGTTCGACAGGCTCGACCGCAAAGCCCGCCGGCGGGTCGCCGCGCTGTTGCTTTTCCCACATCGTGACGTAGGCGCTTTCGACGTGGCGGCGGAAACGATCGGTGTCGAATAATGCGTGTGAAGTTCGGTTGCGGGCGAGCTTGGTCCGGACACCGGCCAGCAGAGTGGGCATGGTGGCGAGCTCCAGTGCCCGTTGCTCATATTCCTCCGGGCTGTGCGTCACCAGTTCAGGCAGGCCCACAGTGTGCAATAGACTGGCCGCCACCCGACCGGCAAATGTGCTCCCCATACAGGTCAGCACCGGCAGCCCGGCCCAGAGGGCGTCGCTGGCGGTCGTATGTGCGTTGTAGGGCAAGGTATCGAGGAACAGGTCCGCTTGCTGGTGCCGTGCCAGGTGTTCGTCCAGCCTCATCTTGGACGCGAAGACAAGTCGCTCCGGGGCGATTCCCCGCCTTTTCGCTTCGCCTCGCAGATTCCTCGGTGCCGGAGCGTTGCTTGCGTTCAACCACAGCACGCTCCCCTGCACCTTCCCGAGCAGCCGCATCCAAATGCTGAACACATCGGGACTGATCTTGAAACTGGTGTTGAACGCACAGAACACGAACCCCGCCTCAGGCAGTCCCATCTCAGCGCGAGTCGGAGCGCGTGCGGCGAACGTTCTCGTGGAATCCAGGGGTAGGTACGCATCGGGCAGGCGGACGATCTTCTCAGAGTAGTAGCTCTCGTGTTCCTCGGGGATGACGATCCGGTCCGCCAAAACATAATCCATGTAGTCGGCTCCCGTCGTTCCCGAGAAACCCAGGTAGTTGACCTGGACTGGCGCCGGTCGTAGAGCAAAGATTCCCGGCCTACCTCCATTCGTATGTCCGTTGAGGTCCACCGCGACGTCGACTTCCCGCTCGCGCAGAAGCGTCGCTACCTCGAAATCGCTCATGCCCTGAACATCGATGAAGGTGCCAAAATTGCGTCTTAGTCGCGCCTGCAGGTCGCTCTCAGGCGCAGCCCGATAGGATATGCCGATCGTGTGGAACTTCGTTTTGTCATGCCGCTCGATGAGTTCCGCAATCGCGGATCCGACGGCGTGCTCACGGAAGTCGGAAGAGAGATACGCCAGACGTATCTCGCGATGCCCATATTGC
>JBEBGK010000140.1:0-7511 GCA_040081515.1 Chthoniobacteraceae bacterium | reverse complement strand
GCCTCCATGCACATCGCGAATGCGACGGGCGCCGGTGGCCCCTTCATCGCCGCCACGACAAACGCAACGCCGGTCGTGTCGACGCTGGTGAATGGCGAGCCTGTCCTCGTCATGCGGATCGGACCCGTGATCAGCCCGCTCGCCGTCGCCAGGAAGCGCCTCAATCTCGAATCCAGCACTCCCTCGAGGACGAAGATCACCACACCGGGGATGCCATCCGCATCGCTCTCGGCGAATAGTTTCTCCGGAATTTTTCCCGGTGGTTTCACCAGCCTGTCCCTCATCACCGACGACGCCGATCAAGTCGTCAGCGTCCTCGCGGTCGATGAGAACCCCAGGCAACGCACGCCCGATGTGACGGATACCGCCGGCTACCACACTTATAATTTCATCAACCTCCGGGTGAAAGCGACGAGCGGGCTGGTCATCAGACACCAGATCGCCACGACCGGCGCACCCGCCGGGGTCGTCGTGGTGGACAGTCTCCTGATCGATCCCACTGCCCCCGAGGCCGCCCCACCGGCCCGCTCCTCGACGCGCCCGTCCAGCAGAACCACAACCCGGCAGCCGCGCACCGGCAAAGTGCTGGAGCGCTCCCGTTGGTTCGTGCCCGTCCCGCTCGTGGACCTGATCCTCCGTTCCGTGGGAAATCGCTGAGCCTCCCAGGGGCGCACCGGCGCACGGCATTTACCAGCTCGGGAGAGGGCGACTGCGACTGGGCGGGCCGGGTGGTGTGATTAAAAGCGAGTCCAACTGGAGGAGGAGAGAGGGCGCGGGAAGGTGGCGCGAGCGGGTGGAGCGGCGGCGCACAGGGAGCGGCGACATTCCTGTCGCCGTCCTCGCTCCTGCGCCGGAGGCGCACCATTCGAGGAAAGGCGGCGGACGGTGGAGAGCGAGGGAGTGCATTTGGTCGCCCAACGGCGCGCCGCCACGTTGCCCAGGGTGTGTGCGCCTCCGGCGCATCTGTGCACGGCGACAGGAATGTCGCCGCTCCCTGCCGCTGCCAGCCCGCTGGTGGACCTGAAATCAATCACGCCCAGGGTCGGGTGGCAGCCATCGAAAACCTTGGACAAACACGCCTCGGTGCTTAGGCTACGCGCCCTTTTTCACCCTATGCATACCGCTTTCCTGAATCTTCTCGCCCAAACCGCGCCGCCTGCGCCGGCTGGCGATCCCAACCTCCAGATGTGGAACACCTTCATCTGGTTCGGCGCCATCATGGTCATCATGTGGCTGCTGATGATCCGCCCGCAGCAGAAGAAGCAGAAGGAACTGACTGCCCGCATCGCGGCGCTCAAGACGGGCGACCGCGTCGTGACGACGGGCGGCGTCCACGGAGTCGTCGCTAACGTGAAGGACGGCCCGACGCTCGTCCTCAAGGTGGACGACAATTGCAAACTCACGGTGGACAAGTCCGCCGTCGTCACCGTCCTCACCAAAGAAATCGCGACCCAGCCATGATTGCCCCGTCACTTCCCATCGGTTTCATGACGCTCGAGCCTTGGGCGATGTTCACCTTCGGCTTCGCGCTGCTCCTGCTTTTCATCTGGTACTTCGTCTCCGGCTCAGAGCGCGTGAAGCGCATCAGCGGGACGGTCCTCACCGTGGTGATGACTTACCTGGCCGTGGTTTCCTTCATCCCGCCGTTCGACAAATTCGACGACAACGGCAAGCGGATCGTGCAGGGCAAGATCGGCCAGGGCATCGATCTCAGGGGCGGGCTGAAGTTCGACATCCAGCTGAAGCCCGCCGTCGCGCCGGACGGAACGAAGCGCGACATCGCGCCCGACGCCCTCGACCGTGCGGTCGAGACCTTCCGCAAGCGGGTCGATGCCGGCGGCATCGGCGAACCCGTCATCCAGCCGCAGCCACCGGACCGCATCCTCATCGAGCTTCCCGGCATCGGCCCGGACGCGGCACAGCGCTGGGAGGACACGCTGAAAAAGGTCGCGAAGCTGGAATTCCGCATGGTGCATCCCGACAGCGAACGGCTGCTCCCCGCGATCGAAGCGAAGACCGCCATCCTCGATCCGGCCTACGAAATCGTGGATTACGTCCACAAGGAAAAGGGCAAGCCGGTCACGGAAAAAATGATCGTCTCGAAGCAGATCGAGATCACCGGTGACACGATCAGCGGGGCCGGTGTCGGCATCGGCAAGATGGGCGGATGGGAGATCCACCTCGCATTCAACAGCGCAGGTGAGGACCTCTTCACGAAGGTCACCCAGCGCATGGCGGCGAACAAACAGCAGCGCGAACGTTTTGCCATCATGCTGGACAAGGTCGTCATCCAGGCCGCGGGCCTCTCCGACGAGGCGATGGCGAGCGGAGGCATCTACGGCGGCAGCGCCGTCATCACGGGCGACCGCGACGAGGACGAGGCCCGCGGCGTGGCGAGCGCGCTTCTCAATCCGCTCGAAAACCCCGTCGAGATCCTTTCCAAGAGTAACACGTCCGCGTCGCTGGGCCAGGACGCGATCCAGAGCGGGATTTTCGCCGGCAAGCTCGGCGCGATCCTCACGATCGTGCTGACGCTCTTCTATTATCGCTTCGCCGGCATAGTCGCGAACATCGCGCTGATTATCTTCGGCGCCATGCTCTTCGGCGCGATGGGCATGTTCGGCGCGGTGCTCACGCTGCCAGGCATCGCGGGCATCCTTCTCACGCTCGGAATGGCCATCGATGCCAACGTGCTCATCTACGAACGACTCCGCGAGGAGCAGGCCGCCGGCAAGAGCCTGAAGGCCGCTCTCGAGGCGGCTTACGAGAAGGCGTTCTCCGCCATTTTCGACTCGAACATCACCACGCTCATCACCGCCGGGATCCTCTTCTGGCAGGCGAGCGGCCCGGTGCGGGGCTTTGCGGTCTCGCTCGTCATCGGCGTGATCGCCTCGATGTTCAGCGCGCTCATCGTCACGCGGAACCTCTTCGCTTGGGGCGTTGAAAAAGGCCTCATCAAGCGCATCACGATGGCCGACCTCATCCCGGCAACGAAGTTCGACTTCATGGGCCGGCGCAAGATCGCCATCGCCGGTTCGATCGCCATCATCCTGGCCGCGATCGGTATCTTTGCGTTGCGCGGGGAGAAGAATTTCGGCGTCGATTTCCGCGGCGGTGACCGTCTGACGATGCAGGCCCGCGGGGCCCAGCCGCCTCTCGAGAAGGTCCGCGCCGTCCTCAAGGACATCGGATTTGGCGACGCGTCGGTGCAGATCGAAAAATCCGCCCTCGCGGAATTCCTGGTCATCCGCGACAGGGAGAATTCCGCGGAGACGATTGCCGCGGAACTCAAGGCCAAGTTTCCCGAGTCGAAATTCGAGATCGGCGGCGTGGACAAGGTGGGCGGGCTCGTCGGTCGGGAACTGGCGCGCTCGTCGATCATGGCCCTGACACTTGGCATGGTCGGCATCCTTATTTACGTCACCGCGCGGTTTGAGCTGTCCTTCGCAGTCGGCGCGCTCGTGGCGCTGCTGCACGACGTGATCATCACCGTCGGCGTCTTCTCGCTCCTCGGCCGCGAACTCTCGCTGGTGATCGTCGGCGCGATCCTGACCATCGCGGGCTACTCGGTGAACGACACGATCGTCGTCTTCGATCGCATCCGCGAGGGAATCAAGAATGGCCGCGCGGGCAACATCACGCAGATCATGAATGCGAGCATCAACGAGACCCTGAGCCGCACCATCCTTACGGGCGGCATCACGCTCATCACCACGATCATCCTCTACTTCTTCGGCGGTCCGGTGCTCGGCGACTTCGCGCTCACGATGCTCATCGGCATCGTGGTCGGCACCTATTCGTCCATCTTCATCGCGGCGCCGGTCGTCCTCTGGTGGAGCGGCCGCGGCGGACGCGATCTCCGCACCGAGCTGAAGAAGGGCGACGACAAGGCAGTCGTCCCGGTCTGAGGCGCGCAAGGGCGGTTCCGCCAGGACTGTCGCCGCACTCGTGAAAGTGCGGGCACGCTCTCCCTTGGAGCAAGTGCCCGCGTTCTCACGAACGCGGCTACGACATTTCCGGAACCGCTCTATTCCTCGTCTTCGGCGAGGACCCATGCGCGGCGGATCGGCACCGGCATCGGGCTGTCCGCACCGCGGATGTTCCGCCAGATCACCTCGTTCAGCAGAAGATCGTCCGCCGCATCCTCCTTGCTGAAATCCATCGTGCCCGTCTCCTTCACTCCCCACGCGGTCTTCTTCGTGATCTCGTTGAGATCGGCCTTCGGCATCCGGCGCTCGTACGGACGCAAATCGGGCTGCGGCTGAAAGCACGCAAACATCGGCATCGCCAGCGCGTCGAACTGCGACATCGGCTGGAGCCCGAGGATCAGCTCCATCGTCCGCAACATCGACGCCGTCGAGTAGAGCGTGCTGTCCACGATGCCGCGGCGGGCGTAGGGGCTGATGACGTAGGCAATCGTGCGATGCGCGTCCACGTGGTCCGGGCCGTTCTGCGCGTCGTCCTCCACGACGAAGATCGCCGTCGTCGCCCAGAGCTTCGACTTGCTCACCGCCTCCACAATCATGCCGAGCGCGAGGTCGTTGTCCGCCACGTGGGCCACCGGCGTCGGCTTGCCGGGGCTGGCACCGCTGGTGTGATCGTTCGGCAGCCGCACGATCTGGAGGCGCGGCATCCCGCCCTCCTTTTCAAAACGCTCAAACTCCGAGACAAAACGCGCGGCGCGCTTCACGTCGGGATAGTCCATGTCGAAGGTGTGGAACTGCGGATCGAAGTGTCCCTCGAGCGCCTTCACTTTCGCCTTGCCCGGTTCCTTCGCGGTGGGGCTCGTCGTGAATTCCCCGTAGCTCCGGTAGCTCACACCCGCGGCGGCGGCGCGGTCCCACAGGTAGCCGCCCGCAGGGGTCGCGATCGCAAAGACGCCCTCGCTCGGATAGGGAAATTTCTTCGACCCGCCGTGCCCATAGCTCAGCGGCCAGTTCTTCTCCACGAAGTCCGTCGCGTAGGCGCCCATGCTCCATTCGTGCCCGTCGGCGCTCACTTCGCTCTCGACGTAAAAATTATCCAGCGTGACGAACTCGCGCGCGAGCGCGTGATGATTCGGCGTGATGTCCTCGCCGAAAAGGCACAGCGACGGATCGCCATTCCCACGCCCGAGATCACCGAGGACCTGATCGAAAGTGCGGTTCTCCTTGATGATGTAGATGACGTGCTGGATCGGCGACGGATCGCCCACCTTGCGCGGGATCGGGTTTCCTTTCAGCACGGCGGCGTCGATTGTCCGCTCTGACGCCGGCATGCATGACAAGGCGACGGCGCTCCACTTTTTCAGCTCCGTGGCGAACTTTTCCTCCTCGGACGGCAGCGGGATCACGCTGATGGTTCCCTGAAGAATCCCGCCGATGTATTCCGTCACGCCCGTCGGGGTGCTCTTGTTGCCCGGCTGTGTGAAGTTCCGGTTCGACCGGCTGACGACTCCCTTGCCATTTGCGACGAGCAGCTTTCCACCCTTCGCCTCGCGGACCGACGTGGGATACCAGCCGGTCGGGATGAAGCCGAGCGAGCGCGAGTGACCGGGCTTCTCCACCTCGAACACGGCGACGCAGTTGATGTTCGCGTTCGCGACGAAAAGGCGTTCACCATCCGCGGAGAGCGCGAGTGAATTTGGGGTATTGCCCGGAGGCGCGGACGGCATCAGTTCCGCGACGAGCGTCTCGATGGACTTGCCACTCTCGACGTCGAACACGGAGACAGAGTTGCGGTTCGCGTTTGCGACAAACAGATGTCCGGCGTCCTTCGACAGCACCATCTCGTTCGGGTGCTCCTCCGCATTCCACCGCGCAATTTCCTTCCACTCCTTCAGATCGATCACGGCGACCTGCGCCAGCGCCCAGAGGCTGACGTAAAGCCGTGAGCGTTTTTCATCGAGCACGCAGGCGTACGGAAAAGGCGCGTCGCTGCCCGTCGTGTCGAGGATCGCCTCGGCGCGCTTGGTGATGCTCGGGTCATCCGTCGTCGCCTTCGGCGGGGCCATTTTCCCGGGTGCGGCCAGCGCGAGTTCCTCCACGTCCGCGGTCGCCGCCCCCGCTGCGAAGCGGACGCGGCTGACGCTTTGTCCCCAGACGTTCGCGACGTAGATCGTCGCGCCGTCGGTGGACACCGCGAACCCGCAGGGAATCCCGCGCTTCGTCTTGTCGCGCAGCGGGACCGACGCGGGTTCGCCGAGGTAGGCACCCTTGAAATTGAACACATGGAGCACCTCATCACTCGAGCCGCTGCAAAAGAGCCGCGAGCCATCCGGCGAGAATGCGATCCCGTAGAACGCCTCGTTGATGTTCACGCGCGACGCGACTTTGCCCGAGGCGATGTCGAGGATCTGAATCTCATGCTGCCCGTAGCCGCAGTGCAGGATCGCCGCGAATTTTCCCTCGGGGTGCAACGCGATGTTCACCGGAAAATCGCCGACGAGCGTCTGCTTCCCGGCCGGGCGCAGGGACCATTGGTTCGGAAGCAGCACCGCGCCGTCGGGCTGCGGGCCGGGCACCTCGACTCTTGTCCTGGCGCCGGGAGTGGCGGTCGTCCGAGGAGTCTCCGCGAGCGCGACGAGGCTGGTCGCAAGCAGTGTCATGAGGATACGGGGCATGCCACGAATTATCGCTGCGGGTCCAGGCCCACACAAGCAATCTGCTCGGTGGCGGCATACGCATTGTCACCCTGCCGATGCATTTTGAATTTGGCGCGACGGAGAGCACCGGAGGCAAACCGGCGGAAGAGTGGAATCATGGCGCACAGACATGTCGCTCATCGCTTCCTTGTGAATGCTCAAAAAGACACTTGTGGCGTAGAGCAGGCATGGCAAACACCGCGGCGGATGAATGCGAATTTGCAGCGGACTGTTGCAAAGGCCGTCTTGGTGACCGCCGTGGTTGCGTTCGGTTTTGCCGTGGCAGCGTATTTTTGGATGGATCGCCCTCCGAGTCCGCCACCGGCCAACCAAGGCCGGGACGCACTGGATTCGCCCGGCTCTCAGACCCGGGCGACGACCACGTCGCGCGCTGCTTCACGGTCCGAACACCCTCCAGCGGAGCTGGCGCAAACGGCTCCGCTGAAACAGGCCGGCGCGAGCACCGGAACTCCGAGCATGGCCGAACTGATCGCCGAACTCGAAGCAAGCCTTGCGAAGTGCAATCACGACTACAGGATCGCGTTTGCGAGTTTCCTGGACGCTCGGCCTGGCTTGTCCCGCTGGAATGCGCTTTCCGAGGAATATAGAGACATGTTTCGCAAAGAACTGAATTCGCCTGCGAACAGCGAGCTCCTCAGGTGGATAGTGGGAAAGAATACAGATTCTCCCGAGGAGCTGGCCAAACGGGACGGGCGTCGCAACGAAGTCGCCAGGTTAAGGCAGTTCCTGTTTTTGGGAGAATTGAATTCGCTCCTGCAGGATTCGGAAGCTTCCGGATTCGTTTCGCCGTGGCTGGCCACGAGAATACAGGCGCTCACCTCGAAGCTTCCGGACTACGAACACGGGGCGGCTGCCTCAAATTGGAGTG
>JBEBGK010000139.1:0-7521 GCA_040081515.1 Chthoniobacteraceae bacterium | reverse complement strand
CCAGTATGTGCCGGAAAAGGGCGGCAGTCCCAATGTGTCCTTCCGCAGATGGCGGATCGACGGGGAGACGTGTCCCGTCGATGTCTCCGAGTTCGACCAGATTTTCCTGCTCGATGTGATCGAGCACCTCAAGGACCCCGAGGTTTTCATGGAAACGCTGCGCGCGGGCGCGATTCACAAGCGGCCGGAAATCGTGATGACCACGGCGAACATCGCGTTCTTCATCACGCGCCTGATGCTCCTGTTCGGCCAGTTCAACTACGGGCGCAAAGGAATCCTGGATCGCACCCACACGCGGCTCTTCACGTTCCGCTCATTGTTCGAGCTGTTCGAGCAGACCGGCTACAAGGTCATCGAGGTGCGGGGAATTCCCGCGCCATTCCCGAAGGCGATCGGGGACAACATCGTGAGCAGGTTCCTGCTCCTCATGAACCAGGCGCTCATCAAGATCCCGTTTCTCCGCGGGCTGTTCAGCTATCAGATCTTCGTGCGCGGCCAGGCCCGGCCCACCGTCCCGAACCTCCTGGATCAGACCATCTCCACGAGCGAAAAGCTGCGTGAGGAGATCAAGGTGAACCAGCAGGCGGCGTAACGCCCCACGAAGGTGCATCAGCTCTGCAACCGGATCGAAGCGCTCGAATGAACCGGGGCACAGAATCTCCGCACCAGCGAGGCGATTACTGCGGCCATGACCTGGTCTTGACTGGGTCGGACCTGAGGCTGGGAACAGTCACCTGAACTTGGTAGAGTTCGCCAGGACCTGAACGGATAGGAGCCTCTATGTTCGCTCGTTCAGTAATGCTGATTGACGTTGCGCGGTCCAACTTGAAGTTGTTCCGCATGCTTGCGGGACTGCTGCTTGCCCAATTTATATTCGTCGCTGCTGCTGCTACGAGCGTGCGGCTGCCACAAACTCTCATCGGTCGCGCTCATGTCGCAGTAGCCGAGCCGAGTGCCTGGGCGCCCCGGCTGCCGGACACAATCCCCGAAGTCCGACGGCTCCTATGCGGGCAACGACGCTCCGACGCCGTTCCGAGGGAGTTGGAGTCGGACTCCCTCGAACGCTGCGACGGTCGCACTGATGCAGGCTGCCAACTCTTCCGCCAGCGCAACCACGAATCGTCCCAGAACCGAGGAGACACCTGTGGCGATCGGTATGATAATGCGTTGCGTTCCTCCGGCTCCCTTGATGGATGCGACCAGTGTGCAGACCGGTTAGGAATTCGATACTGGGAAGAGACCCGCATCGAACGGGGTAAGGCACTGCCCGAAATCGAAGTCGTCCCTGCTTCGGACTCCGTCTGCGGAGGTGCCTCGAGCAATCCCCATGCTACTGCCTTCGCTGCACTCTTGTTGGCCCAAGGGTACACGCTGACCGCTGGCCGCTTGGAGGCGTACAGCGAGTTCATAACGACCGGTCAGGAGCAGGGCTGGTGGGATGCAATCCAAGAATGTGGGACGTTCGAAGGCAGCACCATCGCGGCTGTGCAGGTGAAGCTAAAGGCTTTTCCCGGCTCGCCGCCGTCGGCCACAGCCATTGGCGTCGCGGACAGCGACGTGCTGGCCAACGGCGGGACTCGTTCAGTTCCCGGCGGTTACTTTTCCCTTGGTTTCAATTTCGGCCAGCTGAATCGTTACTCCCAAGGGATGCTATTCTGGATGAGCGAGGAGCCCGCCAATTCGGTCGGCACGCTTATGGGGCCAGGCAGCTGGTACAGCACCACGCCGTTGAATTACATTCAGGCGGGAACGCACGCTAACTGGGATTTCTACGTGTACAACCAAGGCGAGGGGGCGGCTGTGGGCCGGTTGCCCGCCTATGGATTCGTCGGCAGCATCCGGTCTGCCCAGAACAGCCTGACCTGTTATTTCAATGGCCGTCGTTGGAACCCGGCCCCATTTGCAGCGGGGAGCACCGGGGAGCCGTTGGGCGTGATGCGCGCAGCCAGCGGCGCCCATTTCTATGCCGTCACAGACGGCACGCTCGATACGTCCAGAATGACGCAGCTGCGAGCAGCGTTGTACAGCTTACTCGATGCGCTGGGACGATTCGACAACCGCCTCGCGACGCCGCTTCGGAAAGCGATCATCGTCGGTCAGAGCCTCGGGGCTGGCGTCGGCGGCAGCCCTGCGCTTTCGACGACGCCCGATCCTTTCGGTAATTGGACGGTCGTCAAGCAATTGACGATCGACGGAGGACCTCGGTACATCGCCCCGGGTGGTGAACGATGGAATGACAGTCCGACTCGAAATAAGGAGCTGTCGCAAGAAACAATTGCTTCGGAATTTCAGCGGACGGTTAGCACCATGTATCGGGCACTCAATCCAGAAGAGCCACGCGGTCACGACACAATCATAACCAACATGGCCTCGGGCGCCGCAGCGTACTCCGTTCTGAAGAAGAACGGGACCGGGTTCAACTACGTGAACTCGCTTGAGGCGATCTCCGATATCAAAGCGTTCGCCGATATCTCGCACACGGGAATGGAGGTTCCAGGGCTGCTGAATGTGCATGGTGAAACGGACCTGACAAGCGTGACGTACCAGGGCGACCTCGAAGAGTGGCGCGCTGATTACGATGCAGACATCAAGGCAATCACCGGCCAGACGAGAAACGTGGTGATGTTCAGTTCACAGCCGAGTTCATGGACCTACTTGGGGGGAAGTGGACCGCCAAATTCATCGATCGCCATGCTCGCCGCTCACACGGCTGACCCGACGACGCACACGCTCGTCTGTCCAAAGTACTTCATTGCGCACAACATTGACGGGGTACATCTGACAAACGTCGGTTACCGGATGCTGGGGGCCTATTACGGAAAGGCATGGTTTCATCGCATCATTCTCGGCGAGGCGTGGCATCCGCTGTATCCTGCAACCGTGACGCGCCATGGAGGGAGAATCACCGCCACATTTGACGGTCGTGTCGGAAATCTTGTGTTTGATACTTCCGCGGTCAGCGATCCAGGGAATTACGGCTTCGAATGGTCGCAGACCGGAGGCACACCGCAGACAATCAGTAGCGTCACGCTCTCGAACAATAACATGACGGTGCTAATAACACTGACCGGAGATCCCGGAAGCACGACTACCGAGCGGCTTCGCTACGCCTACACAGGCATACCGGGAAACAGCGGCGGGCCGACGACCGGACCGCGCGGATGCCTTCGTGACAGCGACCCTGCGACTGGGTACTCCGGCGGGAATCTCTACAACTGGTGTGTCCACTTCGACGAGAGCCTGATGGTTGTTACCCCGAGGCAGGCGTGGTGGTTTGAGCATTTTGGCACTGCTGCCGCGAGCGAGGGTGCCAGCGCGTTCGGGTTCGACGGAGATCTGGATGGGCTTTCCAACCTTGCGGAGTACGCTTTTGGAGGCGATCCTGCCACGAACGATGGGCCGGAGCTGCTCCCTAGGGCAGTCCGAGTTGGGAACAATATCGAGTTCACCTACCGCAGGGCGGCGGTCGACGTGATCTACACCGTCGAACAGAACATAAACATAGCAGACGCGAACGGCTGGGTGTCCGTTACCGCAGACGAGATTGATCATGGCGACGGCACCCATTCCGTATTGGTGCCGGCAGAAGAGCCCACCCAGTTCCTCCGGATCCGAGTGACAGCACTGTGAAGGCGGCCCCATCATTTTAGCCAGATCGCACGGGTCACGGCACGATGCGCAGCACGCGATCGTTGTAGCTGTCGGTGATGTAGAGCAGTCCGTCGGGGCCGACCGTGACGCCGTGCGGACGCGCGAGTTCGCAGGGAAGCGGATCTCCGCCGACACCCGCCGCGCCCTTCTTCCCGGTGCCGGCCACCCGGGTGATGCGTCCGTCCTTCGGGTGGTATCGCCGCACGACTTGATTCTCCGCGTCGGCGATGATGACGGTGCCGTCGCGATCGAGGCAGAGGTGCTTGGGCCCATTGAGTGTCGCCTCGATTGCGGGGCCGCCGTCCACGGCCGGGCCCGCTTTCCCGGTCCCGACGACGGTGCGGATTTTTCCTGCCGCGTTCACGAATCGCAGCGCGTGGCCACCCCTTTCGAGGATGTAGAAGGACCCATCATCAGCCGCGACGACGGCGCGGGGATCCGTCAGCGGCGACGTCCGGGCATCCGCATCATCTGCGGGTCTGCCGGATTTCCCGGTGCCGGCGACGGTCTCGACGATACCGGTCGCGAGCGTGATTCGGCGGATGCGGCGATTCTCGATGTCGGCCACGTAGAGATGCCGGCCGGCCGGATCGAGCGCGATCTGGATGATGCTGGAAAAGTCCGCCTTGTCCGCAGGACCACCGTCACCGCTGAATCCCTTCGTCCCGGTTCCGGCGATGGTCGTGATGATGCCGGTCTTCGCGTCGATCTTGCGGATGCGGTAGTTCCACGTATCGGCGAGGTAGATGTCGCCCGCGGGTGTGATTGCCAGATTGTGCGCGCCGTTGAACTGTGCGTCCTTCACGGGGCCGCCATCGCCCGCGAAACCCTTGGCGCCCTTGCCGCCCATCACCGTCAGGCGGGCCGATTTGTCCACACGGAGCAGGCGGTTGCCGGAGACCATCTCGATGATTGCAAGCGTGCCATCGGGGAGAAACTCGGTGCCAAACGGCTCGCGCAGCCTGCACTCGGTTGCCGGAGCGTCGCCATCCCTGGTTCCGCCACCCGCGACGAGTTCGATCTTCGCGGCTTGCGCGGCGATGAGCGAATGGAGAACGAAAAGCGCGAGGAGAAGCGGGCTGGATTTCATGGTTCTCAGCAGAGCACGATCGCCAATCGCGAGTCAGCCTGAATTTCGCCGGGCATCTCCCCCACAAACCGGTGGAATAGTCGGCGACACGCGGCAGATTCCCCGAGATGCAACCCCTCCGCCGCCTGTCACGATCGCGACGGGCCGTTTTCGCTCTCGTCCTCGGTCTCGGGGTGCTCCCCTGCCTGGAGATGCGCAGCGGCGCGGTGGTCCTGTACGAGACCGGCGATCCCTCGGCGAACACGACCGCACCGGGAGGAATGCTCGCCGGGAGCGGCTGGCAATTCGAGGGCAACTTCGGCGTCTTCCTTGGGACTCCGATCGCGCCTTCGTTTTTTCTCACTGCGAAACACGTCCACACAGCGGGGTCGGAGCTCAATTTCCAGGGCGTGGCCTACCCGGTCACCAAGAAATACCACGACCCCAACAGCGACCTGACAGTCTGCCAGGTGACGGGAACCTTCCCGGCGTTTGCGCCGCTTTACACCCGCAGCGACGAGACCGGCCGGCAACTCGTCGTCATCGGCCGCGGCACGCAGCGCGGGAGCGACGTTTTCCTCTCTGCTGAACACAAGGGATGGGAGTGGGGAACCGCCGACACGGTCATGCGATGGGGCCGAAATTCCGTGAGCAGCGTCGAGTCCGGTGGCGCCGGGCTTGGCGACCTGCTGTATGCGACCTTTGATCAGGATGGATTGCCCAATGAGGCGCACCTCTCCTCAGGCGACTCCGGAGGTGCGGTGTTCATCCAGGATGCCGGCACGTGGAAGCTCGCGGGGATCAGTTACGCCGTGGATGAAGTGTTCATTGCCATTGGAATGGGCGACTACACGTCGTTGGTGGCCGCCATTTTCGATGCGCGCGGTTTCTATGCGAAGAATGGATCGACCTACACGCTGCTCGCCGGGAATTCGCCGGTGCCGACCGGCTTTTACGCGACGCGGATCTCGAGCAATCTCGCGTGGATCTACAGCGTCATCGATCCCGCCGGCACCGTCGCTGGCGACGGCATCTCGAACCTCATCAAGTACGCCACGGGAATGGATCCGCTCGTGCCCGCCACGAGCGCAAGCCTGCCGGGACGCGAGCCGGGTTACGCGACGATCACTTTCAACAAGCAGACGATCGCGACGGACCTCACTTACTCGATCGAGAAAACGACGGACCTCGTGAACTGGATGCCCGCGGACACCGTTGACGATGCCCTTGGGACCAACGGAACAGTTCTCACCATCAAGTCGAAGGTGGCGGTGACCATGGAAATGCAGCTCTTCCTCCGCTTGCGAGTGACGCGACCGTAGGAGCCAGCCGCGGCTTGGTGTTCCGCGCATTCCCTATTCGTACCACTCGAAGCCGATTTCTTCGAGGCGGCGGATGCGTTCGGCGCTCAACTTGCCTTTCCTTTTGAAAAGGCGCTGGTTATACACCCAGTGGCCGAAGGCCGTATCCTCACGCCACTTCGCCGGGACGCGGCAATGGCCGTGCCGCTCCCGGAATGCGACCAGTTGCGCGAATCGTTGCTCCCACCGTTCGGCTGCGGCCTTCCTCACGCCGCGCCACTCGAAGCCGATGGATTCGAGGCGTTCCCTGCGATCCGGGGGCAGGGTACCTGCCCGCTGCAGAACGCGCTGGTTTGCCACCCAGTCGCCCAGCCCGTGTTTGCCGTACCCGGGTGGCACCTGCGTGTGGCCATGTTCCTTCCGGTAGGTTGCGAGGTGCGCAAACATTTCCGCCCACCGGACGCGCTGCAGATTCCTGGGGCCGTGAGGCCCGTGCCATTCAAAGCCGATCGCCTCGAGGCGTTGGATGCGCTCGGGGCTGAGCATGCCCTTCTTTTTGAATTCCCTCTGCACATGCACCCAATGGGCAAAGGGGACGTCCTCCTTCCACCTCGCGGGCACGTGGCAATGCCCGAACCGCTCACGGAACTGGAGCAACTGCGCAACGCGCTTTTCCCAGCGCTGCGCGTTGTTTCTGCCGGTGTCCCTCCACGCAAAACCGATCGCCTCCAGCCGTTCGCGGCGATCCGCCCGGAGCTTTCCCGCTCGCTGCACCTCGCGCTGGTTCGACACCCAACTCCACAGGCCCGGCGCCGCGGCATATCCCTTTGGCACTTCCGTGTGCCCGTGCTCCTGCGCGAACCGCTGCAAATCCGCGAACAGCCGCTCCCAGTGGGTATCCCGCGTCCCCCCGGGCCAGCGCGTGCCCCACTCGAAGCCGATGGATTCCAGCAGGGCGATGCGCATGGCGCTGATCATGCCCTTCCTCTTGAACTCCCTCTGCACATGCACCCAGTGCCCGAGCGGAACATTCTCCTTCCATCGGGCCGGCACGCGGCAATGCCCGAACCGGTCCCGGAACTGGCGCAGCTCCGCAAAACGCATCTGCCACCGCTCGTCGCGCCCGAGAAGCAGCACGCCGAGGTCCGTGAGCCGCTGCCAGCGCCCGGCCGGAAGCGTCCCCGCCACCGCCATCCCTTGCTGCGTTCTCAGCCATGTTCGCAGTTGGGAATGGGCGATGTCCCCGCAGGAAATGCGGGTGTGGCCGAAAATGCGGACGTAAGACTCCAACTCCGCAAATCGCCGTTCCCATCGTTCGTCCGCGCGCTTTCGTTCGGATTCGCTCATCGGTTGGATGCGTGCCTGGGGCTTGATTAAGAGGTGAACTTCTCCCCATCCCGCTGCGCCCTGCCGAGGGTCGCGAGGGTTTCGAGGATTTCGGAAAGCTCGGCGGGCTTGGCGCGGGTGAAGCGCTTCGCGAGTTCGGCGGGGGTGATGGGG
>JBEBGK010001012.1:0-1894 GCA_040081515.1 Chthoniobacteraceae bacterium | reverse complement strand
GTGCGGAGTCATCACGCGCCCGCAGCTCGACAAGCCGCTCACGAGCTGCACGCTCAGCGGCGAAGACCGTTCGTATCTCTACGTGACGAATGGCGACAAGATCTTCCGCCGCAAGGTGCAGGCGAAAGGCGCGGTGTTCTACACCAAGTAGCCGCGAGCGGCACAATATAACGCCGACCACTGGTCGGCCCAGGCGTGCAAAGGCCGAACCTTTCTCTCTGACCACGGATCTCCTCTTTTGAGCATCGTCCCGGCGCTCCACCTGGAGGGCCGACCAATCGTCGGCGCTACATCCTCTACCGGCGCTTCGGACGGTTCATCGAGAGGATGCTCGTGCCGCGCGTGATGAGGCTGCCGCCAACGATGAGACGACGGACGGGCTTGCCGGTCTTCGGGTCATGCGTCAGCGCGGGTTCGCTCATCTTTTGGACGAATTCAAACTGCCGTGGTTTCTCGCCGGGTTTCTGCGGGATCGTTTCGTAGAGGTAGGTGGCCATGCGCCGACAGTAGCCGACGACGGAAGGAGCCGGGCAAACAAATTTGCAGCGGGAAAGCCATGCACGGCGGCAGGCATGACGCGTTGCTCACTTGCCGCTGCGCGTCGCAAGGGTAGCTTCGTCACCATGATTGTTCTTCTGAAGCTTCTCCTCGCTGCGGCGTCCGGAGCGGTGATCTTCGCGCTGCTTTGAAAACGGCGGCGTTCCGCTACTGGCGCGATCCTGTCTGTCTGGCGGCCTGCGCGGCTTATGCAGTGAACCGCTGCCTGCTGAAACCGCACTTCGCCATGGGGCCGTTCATGCGCGGGCACTTTGCGGACTTCCTGCTCATCCCCGCCGCGCTGCCGCTCGTGCTCTGGTTCCAGCGGCGGCTCGGTTTGCGCACGCATGACGGTGTGCCGACCGGCGGGGAAATCCTGCTGCACCTCGCGCTCTGGGCTTTCATCGCCGAAGGTGCGGGACCTTTCCTCACGCATCACGGGACCGCCGATTGGTGGGACGTGCAGTCGTATTCCGCGGGGGCAGCGGCCTGTTACGTTTTGTGGCACTGGCGAGAAATCCCTTGCCGCACGAGGCAAAGCCCCGTAACTCCCTGCACTGACGCGTCGCAAAAAATTGCGCGCCCCCTTTCGTGACGGTCGCTCGCGCGGATGGGAACGGAGCCGCCGGCGACCCAGGCATGAAAGCCGGTTGCAGGCGCGAGCGACATGATAATGAAATGGCCCGCCCCGGTGCTCCACGGTGCGCGGACCAACGCTGACAAGACCATCCAACTCCAATCCATTCGAATTAATCAACGGATCCGCGCGAAAGAAGTGCGTGTGGTCCTCGCGTCCACAGGTGAGCAGCTCGGGGTGATGAAAATCCAGGACGCGCTGAGGAAGGCGATGGAACTGGGCCTCGACCTCGTGGAAGTCTCGGCAAACGCCGTGCCCCCGGTCTGCCGCATCGTGGACTTCGGCAAGTTCAAGTACGAGCTCTCCAAGCACGAGAAGGAGAAGAAGTCGAACGCGGCCTCCAAGATGAAGGAGATCAAGTTCCGCGTGAACATCGGCGCGCACGACTACGAGACGAAGCTGCGCCACGCCGAGGAGTTTTTGGACAAGGGCAACAAGGTGCGCATGCTCCTGCAGTTCCGCGGGCGCGAGATGGCGCATCAGGAACTCGGCATGGGGATCATGGCGAAGATTCGCAAGAATCTCGAAACCATGGGCCACCCGGAGGCCGAGCCGAAGCTGATCGGACGCAACATTTTCATGACCCTCGTCCCACTCCCGGCCGGGAAGCGGAAACGCCATTTCTTCGGCCCGCACGACATGACGCTCATTGATGAGGACCGTGACGACGAGGACGGTGACGGCGGCGAGGAACAGGCGAAAGAGTAGCTCGCCACACTG
>JBEBGK010001011.1:0-1894 GCA_040081515.1 Chthoniobacteraceae bacterium | reverse complement strand
CCGCCGACGTTGAGCAGGATCATGCGGATGGCGCGTCCGATGGTGGCATTGGCGCGGTTGCCCGAGCCAAAGGCGTTGCAGCCGCCGTTCATGCCGATCTTGCTTGCGAGCGGCCCGTTGACCACCAGCAGCGGCGAGCACATGTGCGTGGTCGCCTGCACCCCGTTCAGGTTGAACGCGGTCTCGGTCAGCGCCAGCATCGCGGCGCGCACCACCGGCGCGTACGCCGGCTTGCAGCCGGCCATCACCAGGTTGACGGCGAGGACTTCGCGCGTCAGGCCGCCCCAGCGCGGCGGCACGCGGCATTCCACCTTCTCCGGTTCGCCGCCGAGGGCCGCGAGCATCGCGGCGAGCTTCTCCGGCGTGGGCGGGACGACGGGCAGGCCGTCGGAAAAACCCTTCTCGTAGTACCACTCGACGAGGTCGGTGCCTTCGGGGACTTGGGCGGGCGTGGATGCAGGGGCAAGCTGTGCAGACATGGGTGGTGTTCCTTCAGGGACTGGCGGCCATGGTAGGCCCCGGAGGCCATTCCTTGGAAATAGCGTTTGAGGCTTGGGGTATATCTATGCGCTATATGACATAGGGATTTACATATTGAAATACATTTTGTAATACATTTCCAATACACCGTTTAAATCCGAGGTGAGGAATGACTATTTTGAGCATGCGTCTCGACGATGAACTGGAACGTCGTTTGGCGATGGAGGCTGAGCACGCTCAGAAGAGCCGATCGGAAGTCGTCCGCGATGCGCTGACCGCGTACCTGCGCGATCGCGAACGAAGGCGGTTCGAGGGCGAGCTCGTCAGGGCGGCGCAAAGCATCGATCCCGCGGAGGCGCGCGCAATTGCGGAAGAGGCGCTTCCTTTTGACAATGAAGCGATGGGAACGGCAGAGCCCGAGGCGCCCTACGTTGCCCGAAGAAAGGCAAAGAGGCGCAAGACATGAAGCGGGGTGAAGTATGGATTGGAAACCTGAATCCCAATCGGGGCGTGGAGACGGGGAAGGTACGACCGGTTCTGATCATCCAAGCTGACTTTCTAACCGGCTCTGGCAGCGAAACCGTCGTGGTTCTCCCTTTGACCACTCAAGTTCGGCCGTCGAAAGCCCCGCTGCATGTCACGATCGAGGCACGAGACCGGCTGCGTGAGTCGTGCCAGGTAATGCCAGAGCAACCGAGGACGCTGGATCGGCAACGTCTTCGCGACGGACCGCTGACGACCCTCACGCGGGAGGAGTTGCAACGAGTAGAGCGGGTACTTTCGGCGGTGCTCGGCTTGCCCTAGTTTCCGGCCATCGTGGCGCCTCGCCAAGCGCCGCCCCGGATCAGGTCTTCAGCCACCTTCGACAAGATCTGCCAGACGATTGCAGGCGCACGTGCCAGCGTTTCCCCACGTCTGACGCAAAGATTCATCCTTCGCGATAGCGATGGCCGGACGATGCGCCGCACCGCGAGACCACTGCCAGCTTGCTCCGGATACAGCGCCGAGCGCGACAAGATGGTCGCGCCCAGTCCAGCCGCCACCATGGCCTTGGTCGACCAGGGACCGTCCACCTCTGCTGCGATCGCTAACCTCAACCCCGCCTTCGCGAATGCCTTCTCCACCACCTGCCGCGTGGAATTCGCGGGTCCGGGCAGGATGAATGGCAGCTTGGCGATCTCGGCGAGCGGGATGTCCCCCTTGCCCCCCGCCTTCGTCACCAGGAACAGTTCCTCCACCAGCAGCGGCCGCTCCTCGATCTGGGGCGAAGGCCTGTCCCTCTCATATAGAAGGCTCAAGTCCAGCCGCCCGCCCGCGAGCAGCCCTTCGAGGTAGCCGCTGCCCTCCTCGGTGATCGCCAGCCGAATTCCCGGCAACCGTTCCCGCACCGCCGCCACCAGCGCCGGCGCCAGGA
>JBEBGK010001010.1:0-1897 GCA_040081515.1 Chthoniobacteraceae bacterium | reverse complement strand
ATGCGCTTTCTCATTTTATTGTCCGTCCAGGTTCGGCGAGGGCTAAGGCTGCTCGCATCGGGAGGAGTGCGGTCGCCGTCTTCCCTGGTGCGGGGTCGATCGTGGAACAAGCACGCGTTGTGCGGGGTCGGAGTCTTCTCGCTGCTGTTCATCTGGGGAACCGATGCGCTTGCCTTGACCTGCAATTCCAACGGCGGCGGCACTTGGAACGCGGTCGCGCGCTGGAGCTGTGGCCGCGTCCCGCTTGCAGTCGACGATGTCTTCGTCCTCAACGGGCACACCGTCACCATCGATACCGCCGCCCTGGCACAGACCGTCACGGTGAATACCGGCGGCATCCTGCGATTTGCCACGGGGACGGCGCGTTCACTCACGGTCAACAATGCAGGCGCACAGGGCAACATCACCGTTCAAACGGGCGCGACCCTGGATGTCGATCCGGCCTCGAACGTGACCCATACCCTCACCGCGGTCGGCAACATCGCGAACGCCGGGACCTTCAACCTTGCCCCGGACGCGAACAGCTTGTGTGATACCACGTTCAGCCGCAACGGCAACCAGACACTCAGCGGGGCCGGCGGGACCACCCGGTTTAACCGGATTACGGTGGACATGGGCGCGACCGATGCCAATATCCTGGACGTGACCGCCACCAATTTTGCAATGGCCGCAGCCGGGTATCTGACCATCGTGGATGGCACGTTCCGTTTGTCCACCAATGTGACGATTGCACCCTTCGACGCGGATCCAGGACTTCCCAACGGATCCAACGGCAAGGTGATTCCCGCCAACGGTCGCTTCTGGCTGAACAGCGCCGGCGCGACAGTCAACGTGTCGGTCGCGGCATCGGATTACAACCTGACGTTCGACGGCGGCACGCTGCAGATCACCAGCGGAACGATGAACATCGGCGATGCCTCGGATACGCGATTGCGTTTCACCAACACCGCCGGGTCGGCATTCACCATGGATGGCGGCGCACTCAATATCTCGGGTCGCTGGACCAGCGTGAACGCCACGGACTCGGTGATCTACAACCAGAGCGGGGGCACGCTGACAGTCGGAACCGTGGGTAATTCGCTGGCGACGTTCGGTCCGTTCTTTCTGGGCAGTGGCGCGTCGTCTTCCTTCACCATGTCCGGCGGCAGCATCGCCATCGTCCGGGTGAGTACCGCGGGGGCGGACGAATACGACAACCGAGCGCCGACGTCGAACGTCACCGGCGGAACGGTGCAGATCGGCAATGCGTCCACCCCGGCGGGACAGAATTTCGGCATCGATACCGTGCCTCCGGTATGGGACCTCGTCATCAACAACACGAACAGCCCGACCGCGACCATTCAGGCGGCGCTGACCGTGCGCGACGATGTGACCATCAACACCGGCGCAACACTGAACGCCAACAACCTGAATATCAGTGTCGGCAACGGCAACGCGAGCGGCAACTGGACTAACAGCGGAACCTTTACCGCAGGCACCGGCACGGTGACGTTCACCGGCACCAGCGCCACGGCAACGATCGGCGGCACCGCCGCGACGACGTTCAACAACTTCACGATCAACAAGGCATCGAACAATCTGACGATTGCGACGACGCCGACCATCAACGGCGCGCTGACTTTCACCAGCGGCGATATCGTCACCGGTGCCAACCGCGTGATTCTCGGCACGGCCGCGACCGTGGCCACGCCGAGCGCGGCGAGCTACGTATTCGGAACCGTGCAGAAAAACTATGCTGCCGCGGGCACGCTCACCTTTCCGGTCGGGGATGCGAGCAACTACACACCGGTGGTCATCCAGGGGACTGCGGGCTTCACCGCGGGCAATCTGGCCATCAGTACCACCGGCACCGATCATCCCCAGGTGACAACGCCCATTGCCTCGACGGGAATCGATG
>JBEBGK010001009.1:0-1898 GCA_040081515.1 Chthoniobacteraceae bacterium | reverse complement strand
CGAAGTGGCGCGAGCGCCGGGACGCCGCGACGGTGACGAACGAGAAAATATACGCGGAGAATCTGCGCGATTTCGAGGACTGGCAGCGACGCGCAGCGGCTTACGAGGAAGCCCGCACGAAGCAAAACACATCCGTCGAGCAGGCGCGCGGGGCGTATCAGTCGCTCAATCCCGATGCGATTCTCGACTACTGCGATTTAGTTCTTTCGCGTTCGCAGTATGCGGACTGTTTTCCGAAGGAGTTCGAGTTGGACTACCGCGCGCCGGCAAAAACGCTGATCGTCGAGTATCAAGTGCCGGCACCCGACAACCTGCCGCGCCTTGAAAGCGTAAAGTTCTCGCGCACGAAGGGTGACTTCATAGAAACGGAACTCACAAAGCGCGAGTTTGACCAGCTCTACAGCGACGTAGTCTTCCAAGTCGCCATTCGCACGGTGCATGAGCTTTTCGAGGCGGACGAGGTGAGGGCGCTCGACACCGTGATTTTCAACGGCAGTGTCCGCGTATTGAACGCGGGCACCGGGCATCAGGAAGACCGCTGCATCCTTTCCGTCCGCGCTGGTCGCGCGGTTTTCGAGGCCATCAATCTGCGGAACATCGAGCCGCGCGCGTGCTTTGAGTCACTCGGCGGCGTCGCGGGCGCGAAGATGCTCGATTGCCGGGCGGTGAAGCCACTCGGGGTGATCGACAGAAGCGAGGAGCGATTCGCGTCGGCGCAGGACGTTTCAGGCGAGGGCGCGACGGGCTTGGACGAGTGGCATGAATTGGCGAAGACGATTTCCGATCCGCAGGAAATCCGCTTTCTCCCGCTAGGCACAGTCGCGGCGTTGCTCGGCTTTCCCGCGCAGGAAAAGTTTTCCCTGGCGCTCAGCAAGGAGCTTGCGGATGCCGTCGCGGCGCGCGGTTGCGCGATTGAGCCGGATGCGCGATACGGTGCGGCAAGTTATCGCACGGAGGATGAAGTCGCGCTCTTTCGCCCGCTGGAAACGGCCGTCACTACCGCATATCCCGGGGCAGCGGCGCTGCTGCAATTGTGTGTGATGATCGCGGCGGCGGACGAGCATCCGACAGAGAAAGAGCTGGAAGTCGCCCGCGATTTTATCCGGCGAAACGCCGTGCTGACATCGCACGAACTACAGCGGCTGCTCGTCTTGGAGCATTACCTTTGCCGC
This sequence comes from Chthoniobacteraceae bacterium, assembly GCA_040081515.1. Taxonomy (GTDB): domain Bacteria; phylum Verrucomicrobiota; class Verrucomicrobiia; order Chthoniobacterales; family Chthoniobacteraceae; genus SXWH01. The sequence continues at coordinate 726 of JBEBGK010001009.1, read as the reverse complement.
AATCCTGACACAGCGACCCGCTCGCTCTCCCGGCTCGCGAAACGCCTCCCGCCCGCGCAGCGGCAGCTTGTCGGCGAAGTTCTCGTCTGCGTCGCGGGCGCGGACGGCATCATCAGTTCCGCCGAGTGGCAGGCGCTCGACCGCGCTTGCAAGGTGCTCGATTTGCCGCCGAGTGCACTGGATGAAATTCTCCGAAAACTCGGCGCAAACTTTGACGAGCCGATCGTTCAGGAAGCGGAACCCGCTACGCCCGGCGAACCGCTCCTCGTGGCGGCCCGCGCACCAGCCGCACCGGCGTTCACGCTCGATATGGCGCGCGTCGCGGCAATTTCAAACGAGACGGCGGAAGTCATCGGCCTTCTCTCGGTGGTGATGAGTGAAAACGAACCGAAACCCGCGCCCAACCCCCAGCCCGCACCAGCGTCACCTGCACTAACGCTCGCGCCCGAAACACCCGCGTGGTTCGGCAGTCTCGACGTGAAATATCGCGCCATCGCCGCGCGCATCGTCACCAAGCCCGCGTGGACGCAGACCGAGTTTCAACAACTCGCAACCGAGTTCAAATTGATGCCCCTCGGCGTATTCGACGCGCTCAATGAATGGGCCGACGAACAACTCGGCGACTTCCTCCTCGACGGCGACGCTCCCGGTCATCACGGCCAGGTTGTTGATCGTGACGTTCTCCAGCGTCCCCGCCGTTATCGCGAGGTTGCTCCCGGGGGCAAG
>JBEBGK010001008.1:0-1899 GCA_040081515.1 Chthoniobacteraceae bacterium | reverse complement strand
CTCGGGCGCCGCACCGGCTCCGCGAACATCGCAATCGCGCCGGGCATCACGAACGAGGCCGTTTCCAACACGCTCATCCTCGACTACGGCGATCCACGCTCGCTCGATGCCATCGCCGCGAATGCAGGCGAGATCGCGGCCGTCCTCGTCGAGCCCGTGCAGAGCCGCCGGCCCGCGCTCCAGCCCGCGGAGTTTCTCCGCTCGCTGCGCGAACTCACCACGCGCCACGGCATCGCGCTGATTTTCGACGAAGTGATCACCGGCTTCCGCTGCCATCCCGGCGGCGCGCAGGCGCACTTCGGCGTGAAGGCGGACATCGCCACCTACGGCAAAGTGATCGGCGGCGGACTGCCCATCGGCGTGATCGCCGGCCGGGCGGAATACATGGACGCCTTCGACGGCGGCCAGTGGAGCTTCGGCGACGATTCATTCCCAGCGGCGGCGGTCACATTCTTCGCGGGCACCTTCGTCCGCCATCCGCTCGCGCTCGCCGCGGCGCACGCGGTGCTCACGCACCTCAAGGAAAAAGGCACCACCCTGCAAGCGGGCCTCGCCACGCGCACGAGCGGGATGATCGGGCGCATCAACGCCGCGCTCGCCGGCACACCGTTCACCGCCGAAAGCTTTGGCTCGAACTGGCTCGTGCAGACGCAGCCGGACTTCAAATTCTCCGGGCTGCTCTATGCGCTGCTGCGGCACCAGGGCCTTCACATTTGGGAAGGGCGCCCGTGCTTCGTTTCCGCCGCGCACACCGACGCGGACATCGACCAGGTCGTCGCCGCATTTCAAAAGGCGGTCGCGGCGCTCAAGGAGGGCGGATTCATTTCGCAACCGGCGCCGGCGCAGGTCTCGCTCGCGCAAGCCATCCCTCTCACCGAGAGCCAGCGCGAGCTGTGGCTCGTGTGCCAGCAGACGCCTGCGGCGAATTCCGCGTGCAACGAAACGTGGACGCTGCGCCTCGACGGACCGCTCGATGCCAATGCGCTCCGCGCTGCGATCCAGACCATCGTCGATCGCCATGACGCGCTGCGCAGCAGCTTCACGCCGTCGGGCGACACGCTCACCGTCGCGCCAGCGCTCACCATCCACGTGCCGGTCACCGACCTGAGCACGCTGCCGGAATCCGAACGCGAATCCTGCCTCGCCATGCTCCGCCGCACGGAAAGCGTCCGCGTGTTCGACCTCACCGTCGCGCCATTGCTCGCGCTCCACCTCGTGCGCCTCGCGCCCGAGATCCACGCACTCATTTTCAATGCGCATCACATCGTCTGCGACGGCTGGTCGTGCGACATCTTCCTCCGCGAACTCGCCGCGCTCTACTCCGGCGACCAGACAGAACCACTTCCCGGCGCGATGCAGATGCGCGACTACGAGGCCTGGGAGAAGCAGCGCAAGGACACGCCGGAGTTTGCCGCGGATTCCGCGTACTGGCTGGAGCAATACCGGACGATTCCTCCCTTGCTCGAACTCCCCGGCGACCGGCCCTATCCGCGGCAACGCAGCTATCGCGGCGCATCGGAGACGCTGATTCTGCCGCCGGAATTTCCGCAGTTGCTCACCCGCCTCGGCGCGAGCCACGGAGCGACGCTCTTCAATGTGCTGCTCGCTGGATTCAAGACGCTGCTCTTCCGCCTCTCGGGCGAGAGCGACCTCGCGGTCGGCGTGCCTTCCGCCGGGCAGAATCTCGCCGGCGGCGACCACCTCATCGGTCACTGCGTGAACATGCTGCCGATCCGCACGCAGTTCAGCGGCGCGCAGACCTTCGCGGACTTGTTGAAAGTTGTGCAGACCTCCGTGCTCGGCGCGTTCGAGCATCAGCAGGTGACCTTCGGCTGGCTGCTGCAACAGCTCGCCTTCTCCCGCGAGCCCGGGCGCATTCCGCTCATCCCGGTCATTTTC
>JBEBGK010000138.1:0-7543 GCA_040081515.1 Chthoniobacteraceae bacterium | reverse complement strand
CGCGGCCAGCGACACGACGGCCTCGCTGCTGAAGCCGCGGAATGCGTCATTCGGCTTGAGGATGCCGGTGAGGATGAGCGGGATCAGGATGCAGAAAGTGATGATGTCCACGGAGACGGACTCCGTGGCGAAGAGCACGATCGCGAGGAAGAGGAGGCCGAGAACGAGGCCGATCTTCCATGCGGTCGCTCCCTGGGGCAGGGTGACGAGCGTCGCAATCGCACTGAAGGCAAACCCTGGAAGCATCGGGCGGATGAAAGCAAAGCGCGCGGCGTGCGTCGCCTATTTTCTCTCGAAGTGCGCGACCAGCGCCCGCCGCATCTCCTCGATCGGCGGCGGGCAATGGAACCAGATCTCGAAGCTGAGCGCGCCCTGATGGAGCAGCATCGAAAGCCCGTTCGCGCCCTTCGCGCCCACCGTGTCGCCGGCGGCGAGCAGCGGCGTGCGTCGGCCGACGTAGATCGTGTCGTACAGGAGGTGCCGAGATTCGAGGAGGCGCGCGGGCACGGGGGACTTGTCGCCGGGCTTCATGCCGAGCGCGGTGCAGTTCACCACCAGATCGCTGTTCGCCATGGCGATCTTCAGGAAGAGGTCCGAGAAGTCGCCGGAGGAGACGCGGTCGAAGGGATAGCCCTGCGCGATGTCGTCGAGCAGCGGTTCGAGCTTGTCGAGGCTGCGGTTCAGCAGCGTGAGCGCGGGGCACTGCTCGGCGGCGCACTGTATCGCGATCGCGCGCCCGGCACCGCCGCCGGCGCCGAGGACGACGACGCGCAGGTCGCCGAGGCTGGCGCCAAAGCTCTCCTGCACGGCGCGGGAAAAGCCGGGGCCATCCGTGCTGAACCCACGCAGCTTCCCATCATCGCTGACGACCACCGTGTTCACGCCGCCGGCGCGCTTCGCGCCCTCGTCGGCAGTGTCCACGGCGTCGAGCACGGCGGGCTTGTGCGGGATGGTGCAGTTGATCCCGATGAAGCCCGCCCGGCGCAGCAGCCCGAGCGCCTCGGAGAGTTCGTCAGGCCGGATATGCAGCCGCGTGTAGCGGGCGGGGATGCCGAGCGCGGAGAGCGCGGCATTGTGCATCGGCGGCGAAGCGGAATGCGCCACGGGGTCGCCGATCACGGCGAGCTTCAGCGGCGGCTCGCAATCCGCCGTCGCCCTCTGCCAGTCGCGCAGGTCCGCGATCGAGTAAACCTCCTTCACGGACTATGCGGAAAGTTTCGCCAGTGCGCGCTCGAAGCGTGCGAGCACCCGCTCGCGTCCCAGCACCTCGAGCGTGTGGTAAAGGCTCGCGCCCACGCTGCGGCCGGGCGCGCCGAGGCGCGCGGGATGCACAAACTCCCCGACCTTCACGCCCGCCGCCGTGGCCTGCGCCTTGAGCGTGGCCTCGAGTGCGGCCGCGTTCCACTCGCCGAGGCCTGTGCAGGCGGTGGCGAGCGCGCGGAGATGGCCGAGCGCGCCGGGCTTGCCCACGACCTTCGCCACGGACTCCGCATCAAACGGGAAATCCTCGGTGAAGAAATAATCCATCCACGCGGGCGCATCGCTGAGCTTCTTCAGCCGCTCGCGGACGAGCACCAGCACGGGGAGCATCGCCTCGCGGGAGCCGAAGTTCACGCCGGCCTTCACCAGCCACGGCTCGACGAGATCGGCAAGGCGCTCGATCGGCATCTGGAGGATGTACTGCTGGTTGAGCCAGTCGCATTTCTCGAGATCGAAATGCGCGGGCTTGCGGTTGATTTGCGAGGGGTCGAATCGCTCGATGACCTCCGCGATGGGCATGATCTCGCGGTCGTCCTTGGGCGACCAGCCGAGGAGGCAGAGGAAATTGCGCACGGCCTCCGGCACATATCCGCCTTCGATATAGCTCGCGACCGACGCGCCCTGGTCGCGCTTGCTCATCTTGGTCCCGTCCTTGTTCAGGATGAGCGGGATGTGCGCGTAGCGCGGGGGCGTGGCACCGAGCGCCTCGAAGAGCTCGAGGTGTTTCGGTGTGTTCGAAAGGTGATCCTCGCCCCGAATCACGTGGGTGATCTTCATCTCGATGTCATCGACGACATTCACGAAGTGAAAAATCCACGAGCCGTCGGGGCGGCGGATCGTCATGTCGGGATGCGTCTCCGCGTTTGAAAGATCGAACGGAATCCGGCCGCAGACCATGTCGTCCACGACCTGCACCTTGCGCAGCGAGCGGAAGCGGAGTGCGCCGGCATCCTCGTAGATGTGGCCGCCGGCCCGGAGCGTGCCGATGTATCGCTCGTAGATCGCGTTCCGCTGGCTCTGGAAGTAGGGACCGCATTCCCCGCCGGCGAGCGGACGCGAACTTGATCACTCATGAGCGGCGCACAGTGGCGAAACGGATCGGGCGTGGCAAGCGGTGGCGGTCGCCTCTTTCAGTGCAATCGCTCAATGACGGCCTTCTCCAGCACCACCAGCCACCCCGCCACATCCTGCGCGCCTTCCTTGCGCACGGTGATCTCCCGCACGTGGACTTCGGCGAAATCCTGCTTCCGCGACAGCTCCCGGATGTAGCCCAGCGAATGCGCGAATCGCACCTTCGAGTGCAGCACGAAACCTTCGCCGTCGTGCCGTTCCAGCGAGAAGGCGAAAAGTCCGCCGTCGCGCAGGCTGCGGGCGGCGGCGGGGAAGACGCCGCCCAGGGCGCCCACATACACAAACATATCGCCGGCCAGAATCAGATCGAAGCTGCCCTCCTCGTCCCGCATCGCCTCCGCGACATCGCCGGTGATGAGCCGATCGTAGATGCCCCTGGCGGCGGCCTTCGCGATCATCCGGGGCGCGAGATCCACGCCGGTCAGGCTCATGGCCAGCGGGCGGAATTGCACCCCGCACAGCCCGGTCCCGCACCCGAGGTCCAGAATGTCGAACTGCCTCCCCGGTGCCACGGCGACGACGGCTTCGAGGAATAGCTCCGGCACGCGATAGCCGCGCTGTCCCACCAGATGCTCGTCATACCGGCCCGCATATTCGTCGAACAGCTTCCGCACGAAGCTCGCCGGGGAGGTGGTCGCGCCGCGGGCTCCCGTCAATGCGGCCAGCAAATGCTGCAAATCCGGCGAGTCCGGTTTCAAGGCGAGGGCGCTGCGATACGCGGCGAGCGCTTCCTCCAGCCGGCCCTGGGCGTTCAGCGTGTCACCCAGATTGGTGAAGGCGTCCGTGTCATCCGCCCCGCCACGGAGCGCGGCGCGAAAGGCGGCGATGGCTTCCTCCGGCTGCCCTTTGGCCTTCAGCGCGAGGCCCAGATTGTTCGAGGCCGCCGCGTAGTCCGGCTGGAGTTGCAGCGCCGTGCGGTAGGCGGCGATGGCCTCGTCCACCCGTCCCGCGTCGTTCAGGGCGATGCCGGCGTTGTAGTGCGCCTCGGGAAAGTGGGGCCGCAGCGCGATGGCCTCGCGATACGCTGCGAGGGCCGCATCCGGCTCCCCCTTTTCCCGATGCGCATTGCCGAGATTGAAGTGCGCGCCGGAATTGCCCGGCTGGAGCGCGATGGACTGACGATACGCGCCGATCGCCTCGTCCAGCCGTCCCTGGCTGCTCAGCGCCGCGCCCAGATTGCTGTGCGCCTCGGCATGATCGGGCTGGAGGGCGAGAGCCTGACGATACGCAGCCACGGATTCGTCGAGCCGTCCCGCATCCTTGAGCGCATTGCCGAGATTGGAATGCGCCTGCGCATAGCCGGGCTGGAGCGCGATGGCCGCACGATACGCGGCGATGGCTTCCTCCGCCCGCCCCTGGCCTCGCAGGGCGATGCCGAGATTGTTGTGCGCTTCGGGAATATTCGGATCGAGCGCGAGCGCGCGGCGATACGCCGCGATGGCCGCGTCCGGCTGGCCGGCGGCGCGATGCACCTCGCCGAGATTCGAGTGGAAATCCGCCACGCCCGGTGCCACCGCGATGGCCTGCCCGATCAGCTCCGCCGCGACATCATTCCGCCCCACCTGATGTGCGAGCACACCCAGCATGTGCAACGCATCGGCCTGGCGCGGCTCCACCGCCAGCACCTGCCGGTAGAGCGCCTCCGCCTCCGCCAGCCGCCCGGACTGGTGGTGGCCGAGCGCAAGTTCAAAGGCCTGCTGGAGGGTCACGGGTGGCGGCGCCTTTCGGTCCGGATGCGGGGCAGGCGCTCGGTGAAGCCGCCCTCCTCGGTGAAGGCCGCGGCCTGCGCTTCGATCTGTCGGTCCAAAAGGCTGCACGCCACCCTGATGAGGACCAGCGCCGCATTCGCGGCGATCTCAGGATAGGTGGCCCTCATGGACTTCATGGACTCCATGGACCCCTTGGACGGCGCTCCAGCTTTCCTCGGTCCACTCCGTCCACCAAGTCCACGCTGCTTCGACACCCAAGCCGCCACCTCCTCCGCCGTGGCGCACCGCCGCGCCACCAGCGCTGCGCGGCGCGGGTCTTCCATGGGCCATAGGGCCAGCCCGCGGTGCCGCAGGTAGTCCTCATAGTCCAGGCGCAGCTCTTCGAGGCTCGCGCGCGCCACATTCGTCAGCTTCAGCTCCATCTTCTTCGACGTCCCGCTCGCTTTGCTGCCCTCGGCGATGTTTTGCACCCCGCTGCGGGCCGCCTGCACCATCTGGTCGTGCGTCCGGCTGCGCTTCTCGATGTAGCGCTCACAGAACCGCACCGTCACATCGTAGCAAAGCTGCGCGATCTGAAAGCTCCTCAACTTCCGGTAGCCGCCGTGCTTCGGCAGGAGCGGTTCGGGTTCCATGGCGTCCTTGCGCCCTACAGTTCCAGCGGCGCGACCGATGCGACCGGCGGATCTGCCGGTTCGCGAAAGTCCTCCACATCAGCCAGCGAACCGCGCGCCTCGCGGATGATCTCCGGCAGCCGCGCCAGTTTCCCTGCCGCACGATCCGCGTCAAAGCCCGTATCGAGCCGGGCCGAGACTTCTTCCAGTTCCAGTTGCAGCGCCACGTTCTCATCCCGCAGCTTGTCGATCTCCGCGTGCAGCAGCGGGCGCAGATCCTTCGGGTCAATGTCCGTGGGCGTGCACATGCCGCGGACACTGCCACGCCCTCGCCTCCGCTTCAACTGCGCACGCAGCTTGCCGCTGTTTCCTCAAATCACATCACGCCCAGCCAGTCCGAAGTGCGGCGCGGCCGCGAGGAAATGCCTGTCATGCGAGAACACCTCCGTGAAACCATTCTCCGCCGCGCACAACAGGTGGAGCGCATCCGCCCCGCGGATGAATACGCTCGCGGGCAGCGTGCGGAGCTTTTCCGCCGCAGCGGCGGCAAGTGCGTCGCCCATCGGCAGCCAGCGCCACAGGCCCGCTTCGCAGTCATCGCGGAACTGCAGGGCCACCTCGGCGTGATCTTCCGGGGTCAGTGACCCTTCGCGCAGCTTCCGGTGCAGGGCGGCGGCAGTCTCCGCACGGCCCAGTGAGCAACACGCCACCGGTTCCTCGCCAGCCAGCGCCCGGACTGCCTCCCATCCCGTGTCCTCCACGTAGCACCGTGCGAGATACGAGGTGTCGAAATATCTCACCGCCCCTCGCGCTCCTCCGCGATGAACCGCGTCACGTCATCCGCCGCAGACTTTGGCCCGAGCCGGCCTGCCAGCCGGGCAAAGCCGGGCCGCAACTTGCGTTCACGCAGCGTCTGTCCGCCGCCGCCGGGCCATGGTTCGAGCCGCGCCACCGGGCTGCCCCCATCGGCGATCAGCACCGCGCCGGCTCGGACCGCCTGGATCCAATCAGCCGTGTGTTCGTGGAGTTCGCTCACGGAAATCGTTTTCATCCCGCGCAGACTGCCACAGCCTCGCATCCGCGGCAAGGGCGCGCGCAGCTCGGCAGTGCCCTGTTTTGAAAGTTGGGCGCACGGGCGTGGCGCCAGCCCTTGGATTGCGGCGGCTTGACGCCGCTTTGGCCTTCCGCGGTGGAGCGCGTCGCTCCGCGCGCGCTTCTTCGGGCTTGCAGGCACGCCTTGCAGTCCGCACCGAAACACGCGCGGAGCGACGCGTTCCACCACGCATTCCGCAAGGCTGCGTCATCTTAGGGCGGCTACACCTTGACTTAAAATGCTCTAGCCCAAGCGTTCGAGCTAAAGCTCGAACCACTTTGTCGCAGCTTCCGGCGGCGGGAACCGGGCGCTGAGGGATCGCAGGATGCGCTCAGTCGAAATAGGTGTCCTCGTGGCTGTAGGGCGGGGCGCAGCAGCAGAGGAAGCGGAGGTCGCTCTTCGCCGCGATCGTGTGCCATGCTCCGGCGGGGATGAGGATCGCATCGCCTGCGGCGACCGCGCGCTGCCCGCCGTCGATCTCGATGGTGCCGGCGCCTTCGAGGATGAAATAGAATTCCTCGGTGCGCTTGTGATGGTGTCGCTGGGTGGATCGACCGGCCGGGACGCTGGCTTCGGCGAGCGACTGGTTCATCACGGGAGCATTCGCACGGTCGAGGATGCTGCGGATGGTGGAGCCGTCCTTGGTGGTGAATGGCGTCTGGTCCGCGATATTCAGCAGGGTCATCGGCCGAGTGTGCCCGAAGCGAGACGAGTGCTGGCGAGCGGAAAATCGCGGTGCGGAAAAGCGATCACTCGTCACTGGACACAACGCGGATGAACCGGAATAAGTCGGTGACCGACCATGAACTCGCTCCACGGCTGCACGGCATTGATCACGGGCGCGTCCTCCGGCATCGGGGCGGAGATGGCGCGACAACTGGCCCCGCACGCGAGGCGCCTGGTGCTGGTGGCGCGCCGGCGCGAGCGGCTGGATGTGCTGAAGGGCGAACTGGCGCGGAGCGGGCTGGAGATCGCCTGCCATGCCGCGGACCTGGCCGACGGCGCATCGGTGGAGAAGCTGCTGACGGAGATCGCGGCGGACGGAGGGAGGATCGATTTCCTCATCAACAACGCGGGACTCGGCGACCACGGTCTGTTCGAGGCGAGTGACTGGAAAAAGGTGCAGGCGATGCTGGATGTGAACATCAAGGCCCTCACGCGGCTGACGCACGCGCTGCTGCCGGAGATCATCCGCTCGGGGCGAGGGGCGATTTTGAACGTGAGCTCGATCGCCGGCTACCTCCCGATGCCGAACATGGCCGTGTACGCCGCGAGCAAGGCTTACGTGAACAGTTTCACCGAGGCGTTGCGCGCGGAACTCCGGAGCACGGGCGTCATCGTCACGGCGCTGTGCCCCGGGCCTGTCGAAACCGAGTTTGGCGGGATTGCGCGACGCGAAGGGGAAATCGACGCGGCGCCGGCCCCGGAGATTTTCAAACTGCCGGTGGAGCGTGTCGTGCGGGAGGGCCTCATGGCTGTCGCCGCGGATCGAGCGCGGGTGGTGCCGGGCTGGCTTCTGGCGGCGCTGATGTTCGTCACGGCCCTTGTGCCGATGTTCATTCTTCGTACGTTCCTCGCCCCAAGCCGCCGACCGGAAGCATGAACCAAAATTCGCAGCCCGTTTTTCCATTGGTCTCCGGATTCATGCGCCCGCCTGCGGCGTCGCTGAGTCGCGCCGCGATTGCCGTGTTCGCGCTGCTGTGGTTCCCCGCCTGCGACAAACCCGCACGCCATCCCAA
>JBEBGK010001007.1:0-1899 GCA_040081515.1 Chthoniobacteraceae bacterium | reverse complement strand
CCCTGGCTCTCCACCGTCCGCCGCCTTTCCTCGAATGGTGCGCCTCCGGCGCAGGAGCGAGGACGGCGACAGGAATGTCGCCGCTCCCTGTGCGCCGCCGTTCCACACGTTCGCGCCAGCTTCACGCGCCCTTTCCGCTCCTCCAGTCGGACTCACTTTTAATCCCACCCCATCGCCCGCCGGAATGCAGAAACCACTTGCCAAGCAGGCGGGGGTGCGCTTTTGTCGCCGCTCTTGAAGCGCAAAAAATAATCGCGCTGTTGGTCCTCGGGCCCCGGCCGTCAGGCTGCGGGTCGTATGCGCCGAGGGAAACCCAGCGACAGAAAAGAAAGAACCAAACACCATGGCCGTCCGTCTTGGCCGATTCGAACTACCCAAACTGCCCGTCAAGGACGAGGCAACTGAAACCCCCACGTACGCAAAATTCACGGCCGAGCCCTTCGAGGCCGGCTATGGCGTCACCGTCGGCAACGCGCTGCGCCGCGTGCTCCTCAGCTCCATCGAGGGCGGCGCGATCACCAATGTGAAGATCGAGGGCGCCAACCATGAGTTCCAGACGCTCCCTCACATCGTCGAGGACGTCACGGACATCATCCTGAATCTCAAGCAGGTGAAATTCAGATGCGCGGACCATGAGCCCCGCACGCTTTCCATCTCCGCGAACAAGGAAGGCAACATCACAGCCAAGGACATCGAGGAGGTGACCGGCGTCGAAGTCGTCAACAAGAGCCAGCACATCTGCACGACGGACAAGAAGGCGCGTTTCGAGGCGGAACTCACGGTCCGTGTCGGGCGTGGATTCGCCACGGGCGACGAGAACAAGTATGCCGACATGCCGATCGGCGTGATCCCGGTGGACTCGATCTTCTCCCCCGTCACGCGGGTGAAGTACGCGGTGGAAAACACGCGCGTGGGCCAGCGGACGGATTACGACAAGCTCATCATCGAGATCTGGACCGACGGGCGGATCGAGCCCGAGGAGGCCCTCAAGCAGGCGTCCAGCATCCTGCGCAAGCACCTGGAGCCCTTCTACAATTACGACGAGGCGCAGGTGCAGTTCGACGAGACCGCGCCGGCCCAGAACCAGGAGAACCAGAAGCTCAAGAAGCTGCTGAACATGTCCGTGAACGAGATCGAACTCTCGGTGCGCGCGGCGAACTGCCTGAACAATGCGAACATCACCACGGTGGGCCAGCTCGCGATGAAGACGGAGCAGGAGATGCTCAAGTACCGCAACTTCGGCAAGAAATCGCTCAACGAGATCAAGGACAAGCTTTCGGGCCTGAGCCTGTCGCTGGGCATGAAGTTCGACACCGGGCTCGTGGATAACAACAGCAGCACCGAGAGCACCGCGGCCAAAGAGGCCTGATCGCTGAACCAAGGAGAACCATCCAATGCGTCATCAACGGAAGACCGTCAAACTCGGCCGCACCCAGGGCCATCGCAATGCACTGCTGGCGAACCTGGCCGTGAGCCTCATCGAGCACGGGCGTATCAAGACGACCGTCGCGAAGGCCAAGGCCGTGCGACCCATCGTCGAGAAACTCGTGACCAAGGCAAAGACAGCCACGCTTCACGCGCGCCGCATGGCGCTCGCCGACCTCCGGCATAACGAGGGGGCCGTGCGCAAGCTGTTCACCGAAATCGGCCCGCTCAATGCGGAGCGCAAGGGCGGCTACACCCGCATCGTCAAGCTCGGCGCCCGCCGCAGCGACGCCGCGGAAATGGCACTCATCGAATGGGTGGACATGCCCGCGACCGCCGCGCCGGAGCCGAAAGCGGACGCCGCCAAGGCCGAAGACGAGCCAAAGCCGAAGCGCACCCGGAAGAAAAAGACCGAGGGCGAATCGGAAGGCTGAGTTTCGTCACCAACACTCAAGAAAGGGCGGGTCTGCGTTC
>JBEBGK010000137.1:0-7546 GCA_040081515.1 Chthoniobacteraceae bacterium | reverse complement strand
GCACCGAGGTTGCCGTACCATACTTCGTGTCCGTGCTCAGAAAGATGCCCGCCAGCGCGTAGTACTCCCGCTGCGAGATCGGGTCGAACTTGTGGTCATGGCAGCGGGCGCAAGAGATTGTCACCCCGAGGATCGCCTGCGAGACCGTGTCCACCTGCTCATCCGCCAGATCCAGGCAGAACTGCCGCGGGTTCTGCTCATTCAGCCCCTTCGGGCCGATCGCGAGAAAGCCCGTCGCGACAAGTTGCTGCGCGCGCCGGGCATCGCTCGATGCAGGCAGGAGGTCCCCGGCGATCTGCTCGCGGAGAAACTGATCGTACGGCTTGTCCTCGTTGAACGACGCGATGACGTAGTCCCGGTACCGCCAGGCGTGCGGGAATGCGATGTTCACATCCTTGCCGCTGCTCTCCGCGTAGCGCGCCACATCCAGCCAGTGCCGGCCCCAGCGCTCGCCGAATTGCGGCGAAGCCAGCAGCTTGTCCACCCATCGCGCCAGCACCGCCTGCTGCTTCGCCTTGTCCGTGCCGGCAGTCTTCCAGTCGTTGAAAAATTCGCCCACTTCGCGCGGCGAAGGCGGCAGACCGGTGAGATCGAAATGGATCCGCCGCAACATCGTCGCGGCGTCCGCGTCACCCACGGGCTTCACGCCCTTCGCCTCGATGGCCGACAAAAGAAATCGATCCACATCGCCGTGTGCCCATGCCGCGTTCCTCGGCTGCGGGACCGCCGGCGCCTGCGGCGGCTGGAATGCCCACCATTTCTTCGCATCCTCCTTGCTGTATTTCTTCACGATCTTCCCGCTGCCCTCCCGCGGATCCGGCGCACCCATTTTCACCCAAGCCTCGAAGTCCTTGATCACCGCGTCCGGCAGCTTCCCGCCGCTCTTCTCCGGCGGCATCGCGAAGTCCTTGTTCGTGTATTGGATCGCCTCGATGAGGATGCTCTCCTTCAGGTCGCCCGGCACCACCGCCGGGCCGCTGTCGCCGCCTCGCCGGATGCCTTCGCGGGTGTCGAGCAGGAGCCCGCCTTTCACCTTGTCCGATTTTTCGGAGTGACACTTGTAGCACTTGTCCGAGAGCACCGGGCGGATCTTCTTCTCGAAGAAATCAATCTGCTCGGCAGTCGGCCTCGGCTCCGCCGCGGACCCGGTGATGGCGTCGTTGTCAGCGGCGGGTTTCTTTTCCTGATCGATGGCGGCCCACAGGACGCCGGTCGCAGTGACGAGAAACGAAAGAAGGAAGCGCAGTTTCATGGCGATGAATTTGAAACCATCCGGATGCGGAATAGTTGCAGCCAAAGACGCCACCCGACTGGAAAAGGTTGCGCTCCGTCGCGCGCATGTCCCGCCGCAGCGGGACTATTTCGCCGCGGCGCCTTTTCTCCGCGCGGCAGCGGCTTCCTTGCGCACCTTGATCTCCACGGCATTGCTCTGCGCGTCGCCCGGAGTGCTGCGTCCGTCGGCGATGGATTTATCGAGCAGGGCGGCGAGGCGTTTGACGACGTCGGGATTCGCGGCAGCGAGGTTCTTCTGTTCTGCACGATCGGCAGCGAGATCGTAGAGTTGGTCCGCAGGCAGATCCTTCTCCGCGGGTGAGCCGGGCCTTGGCGCGCTCCAGCCGCCGCTGCCGGCGCAAAGGCAGAGCTTCCAGTTCCCATCGCGGATCGCGAATGAACCGTTGATCGAATGGGACACGAGCGTGGTCCGGCGCGGGCCGTCCTTTCCCAGCAGGATTGGGAGAAAGCTGATGCTGTCCTCCGCCGCACTTGCGGGGAGCTGAACGCCGGTGATCTCCGCGACGGTCGCCATGAAGTCGGTGAGGCACACGATGTCGTTGCTCGCGCCACCGGCCTTCACGCGTCCCGGCCAGCGCACGATGAACGGCACGCGATGCCCGCCCTCGAAGATGTCCGCCTTGTGCCCTCGGAATCCGGCGCTCGGATCGTGGCCCTTTGCGAGCAATTCGTCGAATTTCGCCTGCGGCGAACACCCATTGTCGCTGGTCAGCACGACCAGCGTGTTCCCGGCGACACCCGCCTTTTCCAGCGCATCAAGCACCTGCCCGGTCGCCGCGTCCACTTGCATCACGAAATCCCCGTACGCATTCAGCCCGCTCTTCCCCTTCCACCCGGGCAACGGATTGATCGGCGTGTGCGGCGCGTTCAGAGGCAGGTAGAGAAAAAACGGCTTCCCGCCTTTCGCCGACTTCGCGATCCACTCTGACGCCTTCTCCGCGAGCCGCGGCAGCACGTCCACGGCCTCGAATCCCTCGGCCGCGGGACCTTTGCGCGTCTGCCCGCCGTTCTCGCGATCCGTCATCATGGGAAAGGACACGTCCTTCGTCGGCACGACCGTCACGCGATCATTCTCGATGAACGTGTAGGGCACCATGTCGAGCGACGCAGCGATGCCGAAGTAGTAGTCGAATCCGACCGCGATCGGGCCGTTCGCGATCGGCTTGGTATAATCCACGCTCCACACCTGGTCGGGTTTCTCGATGTTCAGCGCCTCCACCTCCTTTCCCTCGTGCCGCTGCCAATCCATCCCGAGATGCCACTTGCCAACGCACGCGGTCGCGTAGCCCTGATCCTTCAACATCTGCGCGACCGTGAGCCGGCCCGGCTCGATCAATCGCGGACTCAACCCACCGAGCACGCCGCTCTGGAGTTTCGTCCGCCAATTATAACGCCCCGTGAGCACCCCGTAACGCGTCGGCGTGCATACGGCGGACGGCGTGTGCGCGTCGGTGAACTTCATCCCGCCCGCCGCGAGCCGGTCGAGATTCGGCGTGGCGATCTTTCCCCAGGGGTTCAAACACCGCACGTCCCCGATGCCGAGGTCGTCGGCCAGGATGAAGACCACGTTCGGTTTGTCCGCGGCAAGTGCCGCGGACGCGAATGCAACGAGAATAAGGAGGGCACGCATGGCGCGCACAATGAAATCCCCGCGTCAAAGTGCAAGCTGCGGGAACTGCGATTGCGGCTTGCGCCGTCCCGCGATCATGGAAGATGTCGCCCTGCCATGTATCGAAATCGGATCCTCCTTCTGCTTGCAGCACTCCTCGCTCTCGGAAAACCGGCAACGGCCGCGCCAGGCGCAAGCGTGACCAAGACCAGCACATCCCGCGACGAGTGGGGCCACCGTCCCGGCGCGCGCGGCTTTTCCACGGTCATCATCGACGCCGGGCATGGCGGCAAGGATCCCGGCGCCCGGAACGCAACCACCGGCGAGCTGGAAAAGAACGTCGCCCTGGACATCGCAAGACGCGTCCGCGGCGAACTCTCGGGCAGCGTGCGCACCGTGCTCACGCGAAGCTCCGACAAATCCGTGGACCTCGACGACCGCGTGCGCGCGGTGAACCGCTACAACGACGCGATCCTCGTGAGCATCCACCTCAACTCCGGCCCGTCGCGCATCGCCGGGCCCGAGGTGTTCTTCTGGCGGGTGGACAGCTACACGCTTGGAAAACGGATCCACTCGAGCCTCGCGCAAGTCACGCCCTACAAGAACTCCAACCGCGGACTCGTGCGCCGGCGGCTGCGATTGACGCGCAACCCGGACCTGGCCTGCGTGCTCGTGGAGTGCGGCTACCTCAGCAATTCCAAGGAGGCGAAGCTGCTCGCGAAAGCGGACTACCGGGCGCGGCTCGCCAAGGCGATCGCAACGGCGATCCTCCGCCAGCGCGTGGAAGGCGACGGGCGTCTCGGGCCGCTCCCGCGTCCTCTTTACGAACCCCCGAGCCGCAGCACGGACCCGAGCGAATAGACAGCCGTCGTTTGATGCACCGCGCCCGCGGCGCGGGGAAGCGAAGCAAGCCAGCGATTACGCCGCCTTGGTACCGACCGTGACCGGCGTCGGATTGACGATCCGGAGAAGGGCGATCAGGAGCGCCTTGGGGCCCATGACCTTGCTCACATAGCCGTTCGCGCCGGCGGCCAGCGCCGCCTGGAGCAAATCCTCCTTATACCCCAGCCCGGTGGACATCAGGATCGGCAGCGCCGGATGTTTCTCGCGGACCTGTTTGGTAAGAGAAATGCCGTCCATCTGCGGCATCTTGACGTCCATGATCACGGCGTCGCAGCAATTGGAGTCCAGCCATTCGAACACCTCGGGAGGGTCGGCCAGGCACGAGCAATTGTATCCCTTGTCGAGCAGGTAGTTCTTGAGGCAGTGGCTCAATTCCAGGTTGTCATCAACGATGAGGAAGTTCATGGGCGTTTGCATATGCGATTGGAGGAAGCGTCTTGCCTCATGCATAAAGCAACCCCTGTGCCGGAAGATCCGCCTTTCCCGGAACCGTGCAGCCCCGGATTACTTCACGGTGCCGGCGGCAAGCTCGAGAAACTTGTCGCGCAGTTCGCCGCCCTTCGGGACGAGGACGTCCTGGACCATGAAGACGACGAGCATTTTCTTCTCCGGGTCCACCCAGCCGAATGTGCCGAAGGCGCCGCCGTGGCCGAAGGACTTCGCGGAGAAGTGCGGGCTGGTCTTCTTGTCGGTGGCGTTGTTGGCCCAGCCGAGTCCGTACTGGATCGGCCTGCCGCTGGCGGAGTGCGGCTTTGTCATTTCCGCGACGCCTTTCGCGCTCACGATGCGCGTGCCGTCGAGTTCGCCGCCATTGAGCACCATCTGGTAAAAGCGCGCCATGTCGGTCGCCGTGGAGAACAGGCCGCCACTTGGCTCGGCTTCGCGATGGATATCGGGATCCGAGGTGAGGAAGGCATTGTGCGCGGGGACCAGTTTGTCCCCGGCGAGCTTGTACGTCCGGGCGAGGCGCTCGCGCTGCGAGGCGTCGGGATGCCACGTGGTGTCCTTCATTTTTAGCGGCTGGATGATGCGCCCTGCGACGAACTGCTCGAAGGATTTGCCGCTGACGATTTCCACGATGCGGCCGGCGACCGTGAGGCCGAAGCCATACTCGTATTCGCTGCCGGGCTGGAACTCGAAGGGCTCCTTCAGGATATCGACGGCGTACTGGGCGAGCGGGACGTTTCCGTCGGTCGGCTTCCGCGGCGGATCGGGAATGCCGCTCGTGTGCGAAAGGAGATCGCGCAGCGTGATGGGGCGGAACAGCGCGCGGTCGCCGCGCACTTTCACCTTTGCGAGTTCCGGCACCCACTTCGAGGCGGGCTCGTCGAGCGTGAGCTTGCCCTCGTCGGCGAGGATCATCACGGCGGTCGAGGTGAGGCTCTTGGTCATCGATGCGATCCAGAAGATCGTGTCCGGCGTCATCAGCTTTTTCTTCTCGATCCCCGCCATGCCCGCGGCCTCGAGGTGGACGAGCCGGCCGTCGCGCGCGACGAGCGTGACGACACCGGCGGCGCGATTCTGCATCAGCAGGGCCTCCATCGCGGGCTTGATGGCGGCGAGCTTCGCCGAATCCATGCCCGCTTCCTCGGGCTTGGCGACGGCGAGCGCCGCAGGTTTCGCGGGGGCCGGCTGCGGGGGCTTGGGCGCATCCTTTTTCTCCTCGGGCTTCGCGGCGGCGACAACCACGGGGAGCAGCTTGTCCCAGCCGCGCTCGACCTTCAATGCCGGCAACGCCTTCGTGAGATCCGCGACCCCGGCATCGGTCACCTTGGTCTCGAACACGTAGAGCCGCTTGAGGTTTTTCAGCGCCTTGAGGTGTTGCAGCCCCGCATCGGTGATGCCCGTGTGGAAAAGGTTCAGCGACTCGAGCTGGTCGAGCCCTTTGAGATGCGCGAGCGCGGCATCCGTCGCGTTGCCGCGGGAGAGGTTCAGCTTTTTGAGATTCTTCAGCGAGGCGACGGCCGCAAGATCCGCGGGCTGGAACTGCGTGCCTGCGATGTCGAGTTCCACGATCGTGGGGATCTTGCCGAGCAGCGCGAACACCGCGGCATCGGGCTTCTCGACCCCGCGGAAGTTCACGTAGCGCCAGTTGACGTTGGCCGCGAGACTCTGGACGAGGGCACCCCGCTTGGAGAGTTCGTCCGCCGCCTGCTTCTCCGCCGGGGTCGGAGCCGGGCCGGCGTCCGCCTTTTCCTGGCCTCGGGCGAGGAAAGGGAGGAGCGAAAATGCAAGGGCGATGAAGACGGGGAGGAAGGATCGTGAGGATTTCATGGCTGGGATGGGTTTTTGAAATGGGGAGAGCACATGGCTACCACGCGCATGCCCTGCGACGGAACTCCTTTTCTGGGCACGTTCTTAGGCTCGAAATGGAACCGGCGGCCTTTGTGGCATCTTTCTCGCTTTGCCGGAGGGCATGGCCCGCATCGACCAATACTTCAAATTCATGAAGGAGCAGGGAGCTTCCGACCTGCATCTGACCACCGGCAACCCTCCCATCCTCCGCATCAACGGCGAAATGGTCCGCATCGACGCGGCCACCTTCGCCAGCGACGACCTGAAGGCGCTCGTTTACGAGATCGCCCCGGAGCACAAGATCAAGCAGTTCGAAGAAACCGGGGACGTGGACTTCGGCTACGAGTATCCCGGCTTCGCGCGATTCCGCGCCAATTTCTTCAACCAGAAATACGGCATCGGTGCCGTGTTCCGGCTCATCCCGAGCAAGGTGCTCACCGCCGACGACCTCGGGCTGCCGGCCGTGATCAAGCGGTTCGCGATGCTGAAGAAGGGCCTCGTGCTGGTGACCGGCCCGACCGGTTCCGGAAAATCCACGACGCTCGCGGCGATGGTGGACTTTGCGAATCTCCAGCGGAAGGACCACATCCTCACGATCGAGGACCC
This sequence comes from Chthoniobacteraceae bacterium, assembly GCA_040081515.1. Lineage (GTDB taxonomy): Bacteria > Verrucomicrobiota > Verrucomicrobiia > Chthoniobacterales > Chthoniobacteraceae > SXWH01. Next base: position 840 of record JBEBGK010000137.1, on the reverse strand, counting down.
GATCGAATTCGTCCACAAAAGCCAGCAATCGCTCATCAATCATCGCGAGGTCGGCATTCACACGAAGTCGTTCACCGCGGCGCTCCGCGGCGCGCTGCGCGAAGATCCGGATATCATCCTCGTCGGCGAATTGCGCGACCTGGAGACGATCGAACTCGCGCTCACCGCCGCGCAGACCGGCCATCTTGTCTTTGGCACGCTGCATACGCCGAGCGCGCCGAAGACCATCGACCGTATCATCGACGTGTTCCCCGCCGGTCAGCAGAATCAGGTCCGCTCGGGCCTCGCCGAATCGCTCAAGGGCATCGTGGCGCAGAATCTTTTCAGACGCATCGACAAGCCCGGCCGGTGCGCAGCGCTGGAAATCCTCGTGGTGGACAGCCCGATCGCGAACCTCATCCGCGAAGGCAAGACGCACCAAATCACGGGCATGATGCAGGTGGGCAAAAAGAAGGGCAACCAGCCGCTCGACGACGCCATCGCGGAGCTGCTGCGGCAGTGCAAAATCGCGCCCGAGGAAGCCTACGACAAGGCGATGGATAAGAAAAAATTCCGCGCCTTCATCAAGGAAGCCAACGACTGGGAGGATTAGAATCATGAAAAGAGCTGAATTCGACGCGATCCTGACGTCGATGCTGGAAGTATCCCCCGGCATCTCCGATCTGAACTTCACAGTGGGAAGGCCGCCGCAGGTGGAGGCCTTCGGTATCCTCAAGGTCGCCGACGTCCCGCCCCATGTGCCGCGGCTGACGCCCTTCCAGACCGAGCGCATCGCGCTGAACATCGTGAACGGAGACAAGCGGCTCCTTCGCGAACTCGCCACCCCGGGCTCAGCCGACT
>JBEBGK010001006.1:0-1901 GCA_040081515.1 Chthoniobacteraceae bacterium | reverse complement strand
GTGCGAAGGAAACGTCCCAGCCAGCCGCCGGCTGCGGGCCCTCCGTGTTCCATGAGATCCTGGGCCTCGAAATGCGAGCGTGTGTCGCTCTCGCCTCCCGCGCCGTGGATGATGCACAGGTCGCCGTCCTTCCACGCGGGCTCGAGGGCGCGAAGATTCGGGTGAAGGCCGAAGAACCCGTCGAGCGGCACGGCGTCGCTCTTCCGAATCGCGAGCCGCGGGCGCAGCTTGTGATAATGGTCGTCTTCCAGCGGAGCGACCAGCGTCAGTCCATCGGCGGCTCCGCGAAGGAAGACGACGACGAGCGTCTTCGATTCGCCCGGGTTGCTGGAGAAGTGGGGCTGGGCGGTCATGATCAGCAGCGTTGGAAGGCTGGGGACGCGAGCAGAAGCGCGAGCCCGTCCCGGGATTTGAGATAGGCGTCGCTTTCCTCGGCACGCGGTTCGCGTCCAAGCACCGTGGCCATGAGGCCGGTGTCCGATCCGATCAGGCGCTGGAGGCGTGTGCGATTGATGCTGGTGCCGCCGATGCGGTTGTTCGAGAGGGCGAGCGCGAATTTCCAGCGCCAGAGCAGCGTGGCGCGCCAGTGAATCGCCGCGGCAGGGTAGCCGTCGGGAGTCGGATAGCGGAACGGCATGTGCCCCATGCGCTCGAGGAAGGAGAGCAACGGACGGTCGGCACTCGTGGATGCGTTGGTGGCGCGGAGCGCGGAGACGACGAAATGGAAGGGCCTCTTGAACTTGCCGCCGGTGCTTGCCGCGAACTCCGCAGTGCCGAAGAGGGCGCGCAAGGTCGTCTTGATATCCCCTTTGGCATCGGAAAATGCCCTCGCGACGGCGTCCACGGCGGTGGCGGGCGGTTCGTCGGCGATGAAGCGGGTGCAGAGCTTGTGGGCGATGAATCGCGCCGTGCTTGGGTGCGACGCGACGATGTCGATCACGCGGTCGAGGTCAGTCTTCCCGAGGCCGGGCGGAATCTCGTGACCGAGCACCCGCTTGGCTCCGTTATCGTGCGCCTCGGGCCGGAAGACGACGAGTCCGCGATCCTTCAATGGGGACAGAAGTTTGCCCGAGTATCCGTCGTCCTTTTTTGCGAGGATGGTCCAGCCGGTGAGGCAGCGCGCGACTTCCATCACGTCCTGCTGCGTGTAGCCGCCATGCACGCCGAGGGTGTGCAATTCCATCAGCTCACGCGCGTAGTTCTCGTTCGGCATTTCGTCAGGGGTGCGCTTCACGTTCGCGCGGCCATCGAGATACCACAGCATCGCCGGGCTGAGCGCGGAGGCGTGGAGCATCTCGCGGAAGTTGCCGAGCGCGTGCGCCCGGATGACCTGCGCGTCATCCGTCACCTTGGCCCAGCGGCAGTCGCCTTTGCCCGGGTCGATGTTGAAATGATCGCTCCAGAATTCGCACATCACTTCGAAGAGCTGGCGCTTGCTGTAGATTGCCCGGAGCATGGTGAGCCTTCGGAGAATCGGCGGGAGCGCTTCATCGTCCTCGTCATAGTGCTCGCCGAGCGGCTCATGCCACATGTCGCAGAAGCGCGCAGTCGCGCGATCGCAGAGGGAATCGTCGATTTTCTCCGGCGCGAGCTGCTCTTCGAGGAAGCGCTCCACGCCCAGCGCGCTCACATCGGCGTAGTCGCCCGGCCCGGGGCCGAAGGTGAGCCGGTTCAGCGCGTGCGTGATGGGGTCGAGATGTGCGGCAGCGGGCGGGGTGAGCGGTCCGTCGAGCGGTCGCTGAACCCCGATCCCGAGAAGCTGCCCCGCATCCGTGAGCAACCCCTGGGCGCTCTTGAAAATCGCCGCGCTCAGCGCGATCGCGCCTGCGCTGGCGGCGATGAATTCGCGGCGGGTGGTACTTTTCACGCGAGAGCGGGGGTGGGCTGTGCGTCGACGGACT
>JBEBGK010001005.1:0-1903 GCA_040081515.1 Chthoniobacteraceae bacterium | reverse complement strand
TCCCGAGCACCAGCCGCAGCGGCGCGATCCGCTCCAGCCTCGCGACGATCACCGGCGAGCACACGTCCCCCAGGTGCCAGATCTCGTCCGCCCCGCGGATCGCCTCGCACACCGGGTCCGGCAGACGATCGTGCGTGTCCGCGATCACCGCGATGCGCATGCGTCCCTCCGGTGTCAGCGCCCCGGCGGCCCCTTCGGGATCTCGCGCCGCCCTTTCTCCTGCACTTCAAAGGTATTCTTGATCACCTCCAGCACCCGCCCGCCCGGCACCGGCGCGTCGCTGCGCAGGTCCAGGTTCCCGTCCGGCCCGATGATCGCGATCGCAAAGTCCTCCTTCATCCCGTACGCCGCCGCCACCGCCGCGCCGTTCGCCGCGATCACAAACGGGATGTTGCTCGGCACCGTCCCGCTCCCGTCCGCGAACGCCGCCACGAACACCGTCCCGCGGCTCGACAGATCGTGAAAGTGCGGCTGCAGGTTCTTGATCTGTTTGCGCAGCGCCTTCGTCTTTCCCGTCGCCGCCACCAGCAGCACCACCGCCTGCCCCCGCAGCGACGCGAGCGATTTCGCCCCGCCGATCCCGCCGAAGGAAAACGCCGGCGCTCGCCGCACCACCGCCGCTGGCGCGCCCAGCACCAGCGCCGCGCCCAGCGCCAGCGCTGTCATCCACCACCATCGGTTTCGGGGATTGCTCGTGTTCATAAAATCGCGCCTACACCTTCATGATGTCCGCTTCCTTCGACGCGAAGGCATCGTCCACCTTTTTCACGTAATCATCCGTCAGCTTCTGCACGTCCTTCTCGAACCCCTTCAGGTCGTCCTCCGTGATCGTCCCGTCCTTCTGCGACTTCTTCAGCGACTCCATCCCGTCCCGCCGCGCCGCGCGGATCCGCACCCGCGTCTCCTCGGCGATGTGCTTCACCGTCTTCACCAGGTCGCGCCGCCGCTCCTCGCTCAGCGCGGGGATCGGCAGCCGGATGATCTTCCCGTCCACGCTCGGCTGGATGCCGATGTTCGATTCCTTGATCGCCTTTTCGATCGCCTGCGTCGTCGAGGCGTCGAACGGATTGATCACCAGCAGCCGCGGCTCCGGCGACGAGATCAGCGCGAGCTGCTTGAGCTTCATCATCGAGCCATACGCCTCCACGTCGATGCCCTCCACCAGCGCCGGCGACGCCTTCCCCGTGCGCACCGTCGAGAATTCGTGCGTGAGATAGTTCGCCGCCTTCTCCATTCCCTCCTCGGTGTTCATGATGATTTCGTCAGGTTCCATGGGATGTGTGAATGTGCGGGTTTATGGCAGGAAAGCGCGCCTCGGGAAAAGCAGGGAATCGAACGCGATGCGGCAAAAGTAGTCCCAGGGCTTCAGCCCGTCCGACCGCCGGAGCACGAGTGGCAGAGCGAATCGCGACAGACGCCTCGACGGGCTGAAGCCCTCGACGACTCTGAATCCTCCCCTCCTCCGCACACCGCCCCCGATGGCTCATCGTCGTTTTCATTCCGGCGCCACGAGTGTCCCCACCGCTTTCCCCATCACCACATCCCGCAGGCTCTCCGGCGCGAAAAAATCGAACACGATGATCGGCATCCGGTTGTCCTGGCACAGGCTGAACGCCGTCGAGTCCATCACGCTCAGCCGCCGCTGCAGCGCCTCGCCGTGCGTGATGCGGTCGAACTTCTTCGCCTTCGGATCCTTCATCGGGTCCGCCGTGTAGATCCCGTCCACCTTCGTCGCCTTCAAAATCACATCCGCCCCGATCTCATTCGCCCGCAGCGCCGCCGCCGTGTCCGTGCTGAAGAACGGATTCCCCGTCCCCGCCACGAAAATCACGATCCGCCCCTGCTCGATGTGCCGCATCGCCCTGCGCCGGATGAACGGCTCCGCCACCGCGTCCATCCGGAT
>JBEBGK010001004.1:0-1903 GCA_040081515.1 Chthoniobacteraceae bacterium | reverse complement strand
GGATGCGGCGCTGCGCATCAGCATCAGCACCGATGATCAGGCAAAGACGATCACGTTCACCGACAGCGGCCTCGGAATGACGCACGGCGAACTCATCGAGAACCTCGGCACGATCGCGCACTCCGGCTCGAAGGCGTTCCTCGATCAGCTCCGCGCGAAATCGCAGGGCGGCGCGGTGGATGCGACGCTCATCGGGCAGTTCGGCGTGGGTTTCTACTCGGCGTTCATGGTTGCGGAGAAGGTGATCGTCTTTTCGCGCAGCCACCGCCCCGGCGAGCCCGGGTGGATCTGGACGAGCGACGGGCGCACCGGCTACGAGATCGAGCCGGCTGGCGAATTGCCGCGCGGGACGAAGGTCGTCGTGCATCTGAAGGAGACGGAATTCGCGGCGGCATACCGCATCGAGAGCATCATCAAGCGCTACTCGAACTTCGTGCCGCTGCCGATCGAGCTGAACGGCAAGGAGGTCAACACCGTCCAGGCGCTGTGGACGCGCAACAAGTCCGAGATCAAGGACGGCGAGTACGAGGAGTTCTACAAATACATCGGCCACGACAGCGAGGCGCCGCTCTACCGGCTGCATTTCAGCGCGGACGCGCCGCTGGCGATCCGCGCGCTCCTCTTCGTCCCGGCAAAAAGCCTGGAGCTGGTGACGTATTCACGCGAGGAGCACCACGTCGATCTCTACTGCAAGAAGATCCTCATCCAGGCGCGGGCGAAGGGCCTTTTCCCGGAGTGGATGCGCTTCCTGCGCGGTGTCGTGGACAGTGAGGATCTGCCGCTGAACATCTCGCGCGAGACGATGCAGGACAGCGCGCTGGTGGCGAAGTTGCGCGAGGTGCTCGTGAAGCGCTTCCTGAAATTCCTCGAGGAGGAGGCGAAGGGCGACGCGGAGAAATACGCGCGCTTTTTCCGGGAGCACGGCCACTGCCTGAAGGAGGGCCTCGCGAGCGACTGGCAGCACCGCGACGCGATTGCGAAGCTGATCCGGTTCGAATCCAGCGCCACGGAGGCCGGCAAACTGACGAGCCTCGGCGATTACGTGTCGAGGATGCCGGGCGAGCAGAAGGAGATTTATTTCCTCAGCGCCGCAAACCGCGAGGCGGCGGAGTCCTCGCCGAGCTACGAGGTGTTCCGGGAGAAAAAGTGGGAGGTCCTCTTTCTCAGCGATGCGCGGGATGAATTCGTGCTCGAGAATCTTCGCGAGTTCGACGGGAAAAAGCTGATCGCGACGGAGAAGGCGGACGTGAAGCTCGACCGGGAGACCGGCGGTCTCGACGCCGACGCGGCACGCCTGCTGGCGAACTTCATCAAGGAAAGCGTCGGCGACGGCGTGGGCGAGGTGCGCGTGTCGAAACGGCTCGTCGGCAGCCCGGCGATCGCGCTCAGCTCCGAGTCGGAGATGACGATCAACATGCGCCGCATGATGAAGGCGATGCAGCGCGAGCAGGAGGCCGGGCCGGAATCGAAACCGGACCTCGAAATCAATCCCGAGCACGCTCTGATCGTGCGGCTCGAAAAGCTCCGGCACGCCGATGCAGAGCTGGGCAGGCAGGTGGCATTGCAGGTGGCGGATCAGGCGCTCGCCGCTGCCGGGCTGCTCGATGACCCCCGCGTGATGCTCGGGCGGATGACGAAACTCCTCGAAAAGCTCTGCGGCGACCTGCCGGCGACCGGCGCGAAGTAGCGGGACGGCCCCGCGCGCAATTCATTCCGACTCACCTGCGGGGTTGACCGGAACGATGCGAGTCCATCAATATCCCAAAGCCGCATCCGCCGGCGACAAAACAACCACCAACGTCATGAATAAAATCCAACACCTGTTCGCGATCGCAACGGTCGCCACATTTGGCCTGACTGCGTGCGAGCAAAAAGCTCCCGCTCCGGCTTCACCGCCCGAGCC
>JBEBGK010000136.1:0-7561 GCA_040081515.1 Chthoniobacteraceae bacterium | reverse complement strand
GTTGATGCCGCCGAAGCCGAAGGCGTTGTTCATCGCGAAGCGGAATCGATGATCGCGTCCGACGTTTGGAATCACGTCGATATCGCACGCGGGATCGGGTGTCCGGTGATTGAGGGTGGGGGGGAGCCATTGCGCGTCGAGGGCGAGCGCGCAGATTGCGGTCTCCATCGCGCCGGTGGCGCCGAGCGGATGCGCGGTGAAGGGCTTTGTGCCGCTGACCGGCGGGGCGCCGGGGCCGAAGAGCTGGCGGATGCACATGGCTTCGTTGGCGTCGTTGAGCTGTGTGCTGCTCGCGTGGGGGTTGATGTATCCGATCTCCGAGGGAGCGACGCCCGCGTCGGCGAGTGCGGCCCGCATGCATTCGAGGACGCTCTCGCCGGATGGATGCGGCGTCGTCATGTGATAAGCCTCGTTGTTCAGCGAATAGCCGAGGACCTCGGCGTAGATGCGCGCACCGCGCCGGACGGCGTGTCCGTATTCCTCGACGATGAGCGAGCAGGCGCCCTCGCCCATGACGAAGCCGTCGCGCTCCGCGTCGAAGGGACGGCAGGCGAGGGAGGCGGGTTCGCCGGTCCAGCGGCTCATCGTCCTGATGAAGTCGAAGGCGCCGAAGGTCAGCGGGCCGAGAGGGGCCTCGGCGCCGCCGGCGACGATGACATCGGCCCAGCCGTCGCGGATGTAGCGGAGCGCCTCGCCGACGGCGACGACGCCGCTGGCGCAGGAGTTTGAATTCGTGGTGCCGACACCGCGAAAGCCGCACTCGATGGCAATGTTGCTGTGTGCGCTGCCGCCGAAGACCTGGAGTGCGAGCGTCGGGTTCACGCCGCGCGGACCTTTTTTCAGGAAGCGCATGTGCTCGGTCTCCGCGTTCGAGATGCCGCCGAGCGCGGTGCCAAAGCTGACGCCCGTGCGGGGCTGCGGACGCTCCGCGTCCCACCCGAGCCCGGCGTCCTCGAGCGCCAGTCGCGCGCTGGCGACGGCGAACTGCGCGAAGCGATCGAGGCGCTTGAGCCGGTGCGACGGGAAGAATGCCGCCGGATCCCATCCCTTGACCTCGCCGGCCTGCCGCGCTTGGAACATCGAAGCGTCAAACGACGTGACAGGACCGATTCCTCCCTGTCCTGAGCGAATGGCGGACCAGAAAGCATCGCGCCCGATGCCACAGGCGGTGATCGGGCCGATGCCGGTGATCACGGCCCTGCGGCGCTGCGGGTTCGGAGTCTGGGAAATCCCGGGTGATTGTTCCATGTTGCGCCGTCAATTCACCGCACCGGCGGCCTTGGTGCGTCCTGCCTCGATCAGCCCCTTGAACTCACGCAGTGTCCGCGAGGCGATGTGCGAGACGAAGTTCGCGATGATCGGCTCCGCGAACCAACCGAGCAACGGGACGCGGAACTTCAAGTGGTGCGAAATCTCGACGCGCGTGGCGTCGCGGGTCGGCGTGAGCGTCCAGACGACGATCATCCCCTTCGTCCACTTCGTGAGATGCTCGAAGCGCAGTTCCATGAGATCGCGATCGGCTTCGTAAGCGGAGACCCAGGAAACCGGGATGCGACCGCGAAAGGCGCTCATTTCGACGATTTCACGCTGGCCGTCCTTGCCGGTGATGCGGACGTACCGGTAGTGCGGCAAGTGCTCGGGCCAGCGCCCGAGATCGCTGACGATCCGGAAGATCTCAGCCCGCGGGGCCTCGATGACGATGGAATTGCCTGTATGCACGGGAGCTGAGTTCTAGCCGGTGGAGTTTGTGAGTCCAGCGCCTCAGCGCAGAACTTTCCAGCGGGTGAAGCACTCGCCTTCCGATACGAGCATCTCCTGAAGCCGGACGCGGGTGCTGCGGGGAAGGAAACGGGAGGCGACGCCGGTGAGTGTCGGCGCACCGGCTCCGCCGAAGAGGCGCGGGCAAAGCGTGAGGTGCAATTCGTCCACGAGTTCCTCGTGAAGGAGGCTGCGGAAGAGTTCGCCGCCGCCTTCACACACGAGGCGCCGGACGCCGTGCTCACGACGAAGCATGGCCAGGGCGAGCGCGAGATCCACGGCGGGCGATGCGTGCAGATGGAGGTGCGCTTTCGATGCGAGGGCGATCCGCGTGCGCGGCGGCATGCGCGTCGTGCTGAAGATGAGAATCGGAGCCGCCGGCTCGCGGAAGATGCGCAGCGCGGGGTCGATGCGTCCGCTGTTGCTGACGATGACGCGCAGGGGGAGTTCCGGGCGTTCCTTTCTTCGCCGCGCCTCGCGCAGGTCGTCGGCGGGAATGCCGAGCGTCATGGAATCCGCGGCGAGGGTGCGCGCGCCGACGAGCACGGCGTCGCATGCGGCGCGGATCTCGAGGAGGCGCCGTTTGTCGCGGGGCGAGGAGAAGTCGCTCGGCGTGAAATTGCGGGTGCTGATGCGCCCGTCCGCGGTGATCGCGAAGTTGGCCGTGACGAACGGGCGTGCGGGTGCGCCTCGGGAACGCATCAGCCGATGTGGGTGCCCTTCAGTTGCGCCTGCGTCTCCGCGAGCATCGCGCGGCGTTCCTGCCGGCTGGGGCGGTAGAACGCGTAGAAGAATCCGCCGACAATGCCCCAGAACACGATGCAGAGATAGCCGAGGACCGAGATGGCGGGAGCGACGCCTTCGCTCAGGTTCGCGAGCGGCGTGAGCATTTCGTCGAAGAACTTCTCGCGGGTGCCGAGCCCGCCGGGCGTGATGGGCAGCGCGGCGACGGTCTCGATCACCGGCAGGGCGGAGTAGATCTCCAAGGCGGTCGGCTTGCGCGGACCGGTCGCCTCGATCGCCTTGGTGGCGCACCAGAACGTGGTGTAGTGCGCGGTGTGCGCCAGCACGGAGAGCAGGATCGCGGCGCTGGTCGCGATCCACGCGCGGCCATAGACCGCATATGCCCCGGAGAGCGTGGCGAGGAAGTTCCGCCCGGGAAGATGCTCGGGCAGCGCATGCACGAGGCGGAACCCGGAGATCAGTCCGGCGAGAAGCATGCCCGCGACGCTGATGCCGATGATGGCGAGCCCGGTGTACACGCAACTCGCCGTGAGCGGATCGGCCGTCAGCCAGTCCCAGCGGAGGACCGTCACCGTGGCCATGAGGATGGCGACGCCGAGCAAGCCCAGCAGGCGATCCATGACGATGCTGAGCGCGGCCGAGGTCTTGCGGCCGACGGGCGCCTCTTTCAGCAGGTAGTAGCCCTTCACGATGTCGCCGCCGGTGCCGCCGGGGATGAACAGGCTGAAAAAGAGTCCCACGAGCAGCAGCCCGTAGAGCCGCCACCAGGAAATGTGGATGCCCTGCACCCGCAGGAGGATCTGCCATCGGATGCCGGCGAGGATTTCGAAAACGCCGTAGGCCCCGATGCCGGCGGCGATCCATCGCCAGTCGGCCTGCATGAATTCGTCATACAGCGCCTGGCGTTTGTAGGGATCGTGAAAGACCCACCACAGCAGCGCGACGGTGAGGCCGAACTGGCAGAGTGCGAGGAGGGTCTTTTTCATCGGTCGGAAATGGCCCGGTTCCTCATGCGGCGGATACGCGACGGCTGCAGCCGACGGCGTCACGAGACGGGCAGATTTTCTTTTCCGCTGTCAAAGTTGGGAAGTTCGAGGCCAGAAGCGAGACTTGGAGTTGGAGCAGCCCGCCTCCTCACGTCGGCGGCTACTGGTCATCATGCGCCGAAGCGCTCCTTCCACGTGGCCAGCGCGGTGGTGATCTCCTCCTTCGTCCGGCGCGGGCTCATCTCGAAGACGAAGAGCGTGTCCTTTGGAAGCAGGGGGATGAGGCGGTGATATTCGACGTCGCCCATGAAGGGGGCGAGATGGTCGCGGCCCGGCCACTTCGTGTCGTGGAGATGGCAGCCGATCAGCCGCGGTGCCACGCGCTGCAGCCACTCGAAGTGGTCGAGAAAGCCAAGGTTGTGCTTCACCTGCACGTGGCCGAAGTCGTGCCAGTAGCCGACGATGGAGGGGTCGAAGCGGTTGAGCACCTCGATCATCTCGCGCTCGCTGGGCATCTCCTCGAAGCTGTGGCGGCTCTCGATGCCGAGCCGGATGCCGCGCTGGCCGGCGTAGTCCACGATGGGACGCAGGCACTCGATCATGCGGGCGAAGAGCTTCTCCTGCTTCGCCTCGCGTTTCTTGATGGCCTCGATCTTCATCTGGACGAACTGCTTCGAGAGGTGCTCGCCGGTTTCCGCGAGGCGGACGAGTTCCCGCGTGTAGTCGCCGATGGGCACGGAGCCGAGATGCATCACCACGAACTTCGCCCCGACGCGCTGCGCAAAATCGATCGTCTTGAACGTGTGCCGCACGGCGCGGTCGCGCTCCCCGTCGAACTGCGCCGTGAACTGGTAGCAGTCGGGCGAGGCGCGCGGGATCTCGGGCGGCAACGGACAGAAATTGTGAAGCGAGGAAATCTTCACCTTTCCCTGCTCGCACATCTTCAGGATGCCCTCCGCGAGCGGCAGACGGACCCCATGGCCGAGCTCGATGTTCTCGAAGCCGAGGCCGAGGATTTCCTGGATCATCTCGACGCCCTCGGAGTGGCGGCCCGAGTTCCAGCAGGTGGAGAAGCTCAACATGAAAAGGGAAGTCGTCCTTGGCTTCCACGTGGAAGCGACGTGGAGGAAAGCGCGGATCGCCCGGCGAAGCAACCGCCAACCGGATCGCGTCGCAAGTCCGCCGCCGGCTCAGCGGGCCCAGGTGATGAGGCGCAGCTCGTGATTCTGGGTCAGGTTCGGATGGGTGGGGATGACGCGCATGCTGATGCCGTAGGTGCCGCTCTCGCGGGCGGGGATCGTGCCTGCAAAGCGGAATGACCCGGTGCCGAGCTTCTCGACCTGCTGGAGATCGATCGTGGCGGGATTGGAGATGTCGCCGTTGAAGACTCCGCCGAAGATCGCCTGGACGCGGACGAACTCGGGCGCGATCGGCCCGAGGGAAACGCGGACGCTGACCTCCACTGCATCGCCGACGGCGACGTTGGTGCCGTTGCCGGTGCGCACTTCGACATTGGTCAGGCCCACATGCGGCCAGTCGCGGCGGATGTTGTCCTTCCACCGGGCAAGCTCGACGGCTTTCTTGCAATCGTTCGCGATGAGCGTCGCATGCGAAGCCGCGGCCGGGTCGTAAAGGCGCTCGGTGTATTCCTGCACCATGCGGTGCGTGTTGAAGACCGGCACGATCGTGCGGATGGATTCCCGCATGAGGTTGATCCACGCGAGCGGGAGGCGGCCGTCCGGCTTGGCGTAGTAGAGCGGCAGGATCTGCGTCTCGAGCACGTGGAAGAGGCTGGGCACATCCACCTCGTCCTCGAACTTGGGATCCGGCGGGATGGGGCTCTCCGGGATCTCGGGCCCGATCGCCCAGCCGTTCTTGCCCGTGTAGCCCTCGCACCACCAACCGTCCAGGACGCTGAGGTTCAGGCCGCCGCTGGGCGGAAGCTTCATGCCGCTCGTGCCGCTGGCCTCCAGCGGACGGCGCGGATTGTTCAGCCACAGGTCCACGCCCTGGTAGAGGCGGCGGCCGACGTAATGGTCGTAATCCTCGACGAACACGATGCGCCCCTCGAACTCCGGCAGCCGGCTGAACCGGTACACATCCTGGATGAACCGCTTGCCCGGCTCGTCCTTCGGGTGCGCCTTGCCGGCGAAGACGAACTGCACCGGCTGCTCGGTATTGCTCATCAGCCGGTGGAGCCGCTCGCGATCGGCAAAGAGCAGCGTGGCGCGCTTGTACGTCGCGAAGCGCCGCGCGAAACCGATCGTGAGCACCTCGGGATTCAGCATCCGCGAGATGGACCGGATCTTGTCCGGGCTCTCGCCCAGCCGCGTCCATTGCACGCGGGTGCGTTCGCGGATGAATTCCAGCGTCCGGCGTTTCTGGCGCTGGTGCACCTCCCAGAGTTCCTCGTCGGGAATGTCCTGCACCTTTCTCCAAAAGTCCTTGTCCGTGAGACGCTCCTCCCAGCCCGGGAGATAGCGATCGTAGATCTTGATGAAGTCCGGCGCCGCCCACGTCTTCGTGTGGATGCCGTTTGTCACGCTGGTGATGGGCACCTCGTTCTCGGGCACTCCCGCCCAGACGTCCTTCCACAGCCCCTGCGAGACGCGCCCGTGCAGCGCCGAGACGCCGTTCGCGTGCCGGGTCGTGCGCAGCGCGAGGATCGTCATGCTGAAGGGCTCCGCCGGATCCTTCCGCGTCTGCCCGAAGCTGGCGAACGTCTCGAAATCGATCCCGACGCTCGCCGGGTAGTCCCCGAAATACTTCTGCATCAGGCTGAGCGGAAACGCGTCGTTTCCGGCCGGCACCGGCGTGTGCGTGGTGAAGATGTTCCCGGACGCGGTGGCCTGGAGCGCGGAGTAGAAGTCGAGCCCGCTCTCCTGCACGCGCCGCCGGATCCGTTCCAGTGTGAGGAATCCCGCGTGGCCCTCGTTCAGATGGAAAACGGACGGCTTGATGCCCATGCCGTTCAGCGCGTGGACGCCGCCGATGCCGAGCACGATCTCCTGCTTGATGCGCATCTCGTGATCGCCGCCGTAGAGCTGCGCCGTGATCTCGCGATCCTCGTGGGCGTTCTCCTGCACATCCGTATCGAGCAGGTAAAGCGAGATGCGCCCGATCGCGAGCTGCCACACGCGGACCCGCAGCCAGCGGTCGAGGATCTTCACCGCGATCGTGAGGTGCTGCTTGGCCTCGTCGAGCACCGGCTGCACGGCGAGGTGGGAGAAATTCTGGTTCAGCGCGAGATTGTCCTGCCAGCCCTCTTTGTTGATCTGCTGCTTGAAATAGCCGTGCCGGTAGAGCAGCGAGACGGCGACGAACGGAATGTCGAGATCGCTCGCCGATTTGCAGTGGTCGCCCGAGAGGATGCCGAGGCCGCCGGAGTAGTTCGGGAACGACTCATGGAAGCCGAACTCCGCGGAGAAGTAGGCCACGGGTCCGGTCATCGCCGCGTTCTTCCGCGTCTTGCCCCAAGTGTCCTTCCGCGAGAGGTAGGCGTCGAACTTCTTCAGCACGCCCTTCATTTCGCGCAGGAAGTCGTCATTCGTCGCGAATTCCTCCAGCCGCCCCTGCTTGCAGAGCTGGAGCAGGCGGACGGGGTTGTGATTCGTCGTGTGCCAGATGTCCGGGTCGAGCTGGCGGAAAAGGGAGCGCGCGGTCGGTTCCCACGTCCACCACAGGTTCAGCGCCAGCCGGCGGAGGGGTTCGAGCTGGGCGGGCAGTTTCGGAACGACGTTGTAGGTATGGATCAGCATGCTTCCCTTTCGTGTTTGCGCTTGGATTTCACTCGTTCGGGGAAAGGGAACAGGGCGCGACGGTAGCGGGACGCATGCGTTCGGCAAGGAACAATCTTGCCGGATTGGCTTCAATAACTTGATCATCCGCCTCTGAAACGGAGCATGAGCATGAGCAGGACAAAGAGGTAAGAACGGCACGCTGACGGTTTTTTCAACGGACTGGTAGGTGGAACGCGCGCTCCGGTGCGCGTTTGATTCCCAACGCAAGGAGGCGGGGCGTCCCGCCCCGCATGGCCCCCCGGGGCGGGACGCCCCGGCTCCGTGATGGTGCGG
>JBEBGK010001003.1:0-1907 GCA_040081515.1 Chthoniobacteraceae bacterium | reverse complement strand
GATGGTGACGACACTGCAATTCAGATCGGGCTTTCTGACGACTTCTATTCTTGTGCCCTTTGTGCCTTTTTGTGGCGTCAGTCCAAACCTCGTTCCAGCAGATCATCCTCGTCCAGCCCAAGGTAGTGTCCAAGTTCGTGCAGGTAGGTGGTGTGGACTTCGTCGAGAAATATCTCCTCATCCTGTTCCGAAAACTCCCAGAGATTTTCGAGATAAAGAATGATCTGGGGCGGCATTGGCACATGATGCTCCTCCGTAAAGACAGCTCCCGTGAACAACCCCAATGTGTCCGCCCCGATCCCGTCGGCAATCATTCCCGCGTGCGGCACGCGTTCAAACGTAATGGCCAGCTTCCTCGCCCGCTCGCGCAAGTCAGTGGGAAGATCAGCCAGCGTGGCTTCGATCTCCTCCATCGCCAGCGCTGACAGTTTCGTCCACTCGGCGGTATCGCTCACGACCGTGATCTCTTGCGGGCACGGGTTTTCTGGAAGGCGCGGAGCGTGGCAGGATTCTTCTCAAAATAACCTGCCAGATCCGAAAGCATCTCAAGGGTTGCCGGGCTCAGATGATGTTCAATGCCTTCGATGTCCTCTCCCTGGGTGGCCGCATCAAGACCGAACAATGAAAAAAAACGGGAGAGGGTTGCATGACGGTTCTGAATGTCACGGGCCACCCCGCGACCTTTGTCCGTGAGAATGAGCCCGCGATACTTCTCATACTCCACGTAGCCGGCGCGACTGAGCTTTTGGACCATCACAGTCACCGACGCCGCGCGGACCTTGAGCGATGCCGCAATGTCCGCCACGCGTGCATAGCCCTTGGCCTCGATCAATTCATGGATGCGCTCGAGATAATCTTCCGCGCTCTGGCTGGGGCGTGTCATCGCTGGCATTGCCTGCGGATTAAACACGGTTTAGTCGATGAAACGAAAGCAAATGTTTCTGGCTTCCGACAGGTCCTCACGCAAAAACCAAAGTTGCGGAGACGCAAGAGAACACAGACAACCTCAAAAAAGAGACGGAAGAAGAGATTGAGGAAATCGTCGCGCAATTGGGCTTCGGCGTAGCCGGGTTGCTTGAGTTCAGTAAGGCGCTTGCCAAAGGATTCCACCAGCCGGCTCAATTCCTTCTCAAAATCTTCAAAGCTGGTGGTTGCGGACATGAGTGCGAGGCTAGGGAATCATTCACGCACGGTCAACGCGCTGCTGACACCAAGCGATGATTTCGGAGAGTTTTTCCCGGCTCGACGTGGCGGGTTGTAATGAAAAATCCCGGCGTTGTCAGCCGGGATTTATCAGCCATGACCGCAAGGCGCTTCGCACGCGAAGATTTCAGCCCTCCACGTGGATCGGCAGCTTCAAACCGGAAAGCGAGGCGAAGTTCCGCAGCCGCTCCAGGATGAGCGGCGTGATCTTGGTGCCGGCCCCGACAATCAAGATGTCCTGCTTAGTCACGATGTTGGCGGACAGAACGTGCCCGGCGCGCAATTCGGAAAAGTCCAGCGCCAGGGGACTTTTGACCGCCGCCTCGGGCTGATTTCCGGTTGTCAGTTCAAAGCAGGTCGCCACTGCGTCGAGCACTCGTGAATCATAATTACCGTGTCGCTGCCGGAGTTGCTCCAGCGCCTTGAACCTGGGAATTTTTCTGGCTTCAAGTTTCGCGAGGTCGGTGAGCGCACGGAGGATGCGGGCTTCCAACGGAATTTCCTCGCCCTTCACCGCGTCGGATGGAAAACCTGTGCCGTCGAAGTTTTTGTTCTGGTAAAGGACGATGCGCGCCACGGCTTCGAGGCGGGGAATCTTGCTCAACAGATCGTGGCCCACCTGCGGCACGCGGGCGACCGCGTCTTTTTCCACCCCGGTCAAATCGAGTTCCGCGTGGACTTTCTGGTTCAACTCGGCGGGCAGA
>JBEBGK010001002.1:0-1907 GCA_040081515.1 Chthoniobacteraceae bacterium | reverse complement strand
ATTCGTTTCATCGTGTGTTTCGGGACGGATGGAGAGTGGAGGAAGTTACATGAATGACGGCTGTCAATCGAGGCGGGCTGCGATTGCCGGGGATGAAACTCCGGCGGCGGCGTGGAGTTGCACGGGATTCACAGTGGAGGATGCGGGTTGAGCTGGCGGCGCACTAGGCTTTGTCGAGCGGATGTCTGCGGTCCGCCAGCGGTATCGGCTGGCGCTTTCCGCCGGCGAAATGCGACGCGTAAGCGCCCTGGATGATCTCGGTGACGAGGACGGCGTCGCGAAGACTGGCGGTCGGCTCGGTGTCGTGCTCGATCGCAGCGACGAGCTCGCGGACGAGCGTCTGGTTCCCGCGCAGGATGTAGTCATTGAGACGGGCGGGCTGATGCTCCGGCGTGAAGTGCCAGTTCTCCACCCAGATTTTTTGCCAGCTGCGTTCGGCGTTCTCCGGTTCGATGACGGGGCTGGGATACACAAACACTTCGCCGCGTGTTCGCATGCACACCAGCGCTTGCTCGCATTGGATGGTGAGCCCGTAGATGGTGCCGTGGCGGTTGAGGTTGGCGGTCGAGTTCCAGAAGCCGCGCACGCCGTGATCGAAACCGATCATCACCGCCGCGGAATCGCCTGCGATGGGACCGACTGGCTCGCGGCCCTCCTGCCTGTCGGCAAGCGTGGTGTCGCGATCGCCGGTCAGGAGGTGCGCGGCCACCCAGCGCGGTGCGCCAGCGAGTGAGATCATGAGGTCGAAGAAATGCGAGCCGTGGACGATCAACTCCTCGCCGCCGCCGCGCGCGTCGTCGGTGGGCTGCCCGTGGATGCGCAGGACGCGTCCGTACTTGCCAGCACGGATGTCGGCAAAGGCCTTCCGCACCGGTGGCATCGCGCGGAGCTGATGAGCAAGGGCGCATTTGACTTTCGCGCGTTCGCAGGCGGCTAGCATGGAATCCGCGTCCCGCAAGGAGGCTGCAAGCGGTTTCTCGAGGTAAATGTGGCAGCCCGCCGCGGCGGCTGCGGAGACCATTGCGACCCGATCGGTGAGCCAGCGCGGGCCGATGCCCACGATGTCCGGCTTCTCCTTCGCCAGCATTTCGCGGTAGTCCGCATACAGGCGCGTGATGCCGAGCCGGCTGCCCGTGGCCGCGAGTCCGGCGGCATCGTCGTCGGCGACAGCGACGACTTCGAAGAGTTCGCTATCGTTGAACGAGGTTTCCATCCCGTGCCCGTAGCCGCCACGGTTGGTGGAGCCGATGATGCCGACGCGGAGTTTGTGCTTCATGGAAGGGGAGGGGGAGCGGAGTTGTTAACCCGGCACTGGCCGCTCGCTGCCGCGATAGCCAAAGGTCAGCATGCGCAGGCCGTTCAGGCAGACCAGCACCGTGCTGCCCTCGTGGCCGACGACCCCGAGCGGAAGCAGCAGGCCGAAGCCCAAGGCCGAGATGACAAGGATGATGATGACGCCGAGCGCAAAGGTCAGATTCTGATAGATGACGCGCCGCGACCGGCGGCTGAGTTCGAGTGCGAATGGAATGTTTCCGAGGTTGTTGCTCATGAGCACGACGTCGGCGGTTTCCATCGCGACGTCGGTCCCGGCGGCGCCCATGGCGATTCCGACGGTCGCGGTTGCGAGGGCAGGAGCGTCGTTGACGCCGTCGCCGACCATTGCGACCGGGCCGATGCTCTTGAGTTCCTTGATCACGCGCACTTTGTCCTCGGGCAGCAAGTCGGCGTGAAACTCGTCCACGCCCGCCTGTCGTGCGATGGCTTTCGCGACCCGTGCGTTGTCACCGGTCAGCATGACGACGCGGTCGATGCCAGTGGCCTTCAGGCGCCGGATTACCTCCCGCGCGTCGGCCCGCAACACGTCGGCGATGGCGATCGCGCCGAGCAGCCTTGTGCGGCTGCCGGCC
>JBEBGK010001001.1:0-1908 GCA_040081515.1 Chthoniobacteraceae bacterium | reverse complement strand
TTCGCGATTGCTCATCGTGAGCGGCGATGACGGCACCAAGGTGAACTTCGCGCCTGTTCGCGAGCATCCCGGTTTTCCCCGCGATGTGCTGGCGTATGCCACGGAGCGGGACGTGTGGAGTGTCGCGGGCGAGGCGCCATTTTCCCGCGCCACCGCGCCGGTGGCGGAATGGCGCGGGGGCTTCGTCGTTCCAAACGGCGAGGTGCGCCCGAGGGTGCGGACGCCGGAGGTATGGAATTGGCGGGGTGGACTTCGTGACAAATAGCGGCGCGGGCGGGCGGCCTTGTGGGAGCATTGATGATGCGCTGGCTTTCCGTCACATTCGAGCGTTCCACCATATGCTCATGTTCCGCCTCCTCCCGCTCCTCGTCCTCCTCTCGCTCGCCGTGCCTTCGCCCGCGGAGAAGCCGCACAACATCGTTTTCATCCTCAGCGACGACCATCGCTGGGACTGGCTCGGCTTCATGCCGGAGGCGCCGGAGTTCCTCGAGACGCCGAATCTCGACCGACTCGCGAAGGAGGGCGCGCATTTGCGGAACGCATTCGTCACCACGTCGCTCTGCTCGCCGAGCCGCGCGTCCATTCTCACCGGGCAATTCATGCATCACCACGGCGTCGTGGATAATCAGCGGCCGGAGCCCGCGGGCATCCGCTTTTTCCCGGAGTATCTGCGCGCGGCGGGGTATGAGACGGCGTTCGTCGGCAAGTGGCACATGGGGCACGACAGCGACGAGGCGCGAAAGGGCTTCGACCACTGGGCGGGTTTCCGCGGGCAGGGCGAGTATTTCGACGACACCTATAACATCAACGGCGAGCGCCGGAAAATCCCCGGCTACAGCACGGACGTCCTCTCACCGGCCTCGCGCTCGACTGGCTGAAGCAGCGCGAGGGGAAGCCATTCTTCGTCTGCCTCTCATTCAAAGCGCCGCATTTCCCGTTCGAGCCCGCGCCGCGCCACAAGGGGCGTTACGATACGGCGCCGGTCCGTTATCCCGGGACGATGGCAAACACCGAGGAGAACTACGCCACGCAGCCGCGCTGGGTGCGCGAACGGCGATACGGCATCCACGGCGTGGATCACATGGAGACGGGCCGATTCGATCACGACCCGGTGCCGTCTTTTGAAAATCTATTCCGGCGCTACAGCGAGGCGGTGTTCTCCGTGGATGAGAATGTGGGCCGCGTGCTGAAGCACCTTGATGACGCCGGGCTGCGCGACTCGACCGTTGTCGTGTACATGGGCGACAACGGCTTTGCGCTCGGCGAACACGGCTTCTACGACAAGCGCGACGCCTTCGAAACGAGCATCCGCGTGCCGTTGCTGCTGCGCGCGCCCGGCGTGGTGAAGCCCGGCACGGTCGTCACGCAGATGGTCCTGAATACCGACATCGCCCCGACGCTGCTCGATGCGGCGGGCGTCCCCGTGCCGGACGGTGCGCCGAGGATGGACGGGCGTTCCTTCTGGCCGCTTGCGCAGGGACGCGATGTGCCGTGGCGCGATCACTTCCTCTACGAGTATTACTGGGAATGGAATTTCCCCGCCACTCCCACGACGTTCGCCATCCGCACGGAGCGCTGGAAGTTCATCTACACGCATGGCGTCTGGGATCGGAACGGGCTCTACGATCTGCAGAGCGATCCCGTCGAGCGTCACAACCTGATCGACGTGCCCGCCTTCCGCGAGCAGCGCGACCGGCTCCAGCGCCAGCTTTTCGAGGAACTCGAAAAATCCGGCGGCCTGCGGATGAACATCGTCCCGCCCGCCGGCGAGGCGCTGCAAGAGCGGAAGCTGCCGCGGTAGCGGAGGGTTCACCGTTGACGGGCGGATGCCGTTTTGTGACAAAGACGTGTCGTCTCTGAGGCGGCCAAAAAACACCCAATCCAAACCAGCTATGAAACTCCATATCC
>JBEBGK010001000.1:0-1916 GCA_040081515.1 Chthoniobacteraceae bacterium | reverse complement strand
GAATGCCGAAGTGGCCAGGGCGCTCGCCGACCCGGAGCTGAAGAAGCGCGTCGCCGCGCTGGACATCGTAACGCTCGACGGCAAACGTCTTTTGAAAACGATCCAGCGCCCGAAAAAGACTTTCGAGCGCGACCTCTACTGGAAAATGCTCTTCCGCAACCAGAAGGCCCTGCGCTCAGGCGACTGGAAATACCTCTCGGTGGATGGCGACGAATTCCTCTTCAACCTCGCCACGGATGAGCGCGAACGCGCCAACCACGGCAAGCGCGATCCAAAGCGCCTCGCCGACCTGCGCGCCAAATACCAAGCCTGGGACGACGCCCTGCCAAAGCACCCCGACGCCGTCTACTCCGTGCCCGCCAGCAAGGCGGACATGGTCACGCCGTCCAGCTAGCCGCCAAGCTTCCGCACGACCTTCCGGAAGTATTTCGCTTCGATCTGCTTGTTCAGCATCGACAGCTTCTTCCCGCCCTTCTTCGACTCCTCTACCTCGCTGGGCACAAACCCAGCATTGCGCAGGATCCGGTTCGCCATGCGCTGATCCTCCGGCACCAGAGGATCCTCTTCCAGGTCGAGCGGCTTCCCCGCGCCCGGCAGGTTCTCAAACTCGCCCTGCGCGGCGGCTTCCGCGATCTTTCGTTCCGCGATTAGCTCGAACGTAAGCATCTCGTGACTTTCACAAACGTGGAACTAGGTGGCATCAGAGCTGATACCTTGTGATGTCCAGCGCCCCATGAAACACACCAAGGATGTCGATATTGCCGTCGTCCTTGACGAGGTATGCAATCCGGTAGTGCCCGTAGAGCAGGACTCTGACATTGCGCGATGAGGCGGTGTATCGGGATCCGAGTTGCGGAAAACGCTTCAGATCCTGCACCCGCTCGTAGATTCCGTGAACGGTCCGCGCCGCGGCCTGCGGATTGTCCGCCGCGATGTACTCAAATATGTCCTCAAGCCAGCGCTGGGCTTCGAGCGTCCAAGCTATTTCTGCCATGAGCGGATGCGATGGCCCATGTCTTCATTGGACATGGTGCGCTTGGCATCCGAATCGGCGAGGCCGTGCTCAACCATGACGTGAAACGCGAGCTCGCGGACGATCTCTTCGCGCGAACTATCGTCGGGTTGTCCCGCGATGAGGCGGGTGAGGTCTTCTTTGGCAGTAGACATGGCTGACGCCTCAAATATGCCTTAATTCTGCCTGAGTCGCGAGGCGCGCGCCAATGCCAAATAACTAGTGTTTATCCGACATGCAACGGATGCTAGAACGATCCATTGGTCGAAGCAACGATGTACTAGTAGATCGAGCGATATGCCGGCAGATGTCTATTTGTAGATCGGCAGGTATGCAGGTGGTCGATGGACGAAAGGATCAGGCCGCGCTTCAGGCCCCGGGCTTTGCGTCCGGGCGATAATCCAGCCGTGACGCAGGGACCCGACGTATCCGCCTTCGAGAACCGCCTGCGCAAGAACCTCGCCTACCGGCGCAAGTGGGCGAGGCGGCGGGGGATTTCGTGCTTCCGCGTTTACGACCGCGATGTGCCGCAGTTTCCTTTTGCCGTCGACTGGTTCGAGACTGTCGCGCCGCGCGCGGAGACGCATCTGCATGTACAGGAGATCGACACCGGCTGGCGAATGAGCGACGAGGAGTACCGGGCGTGGCTGGGCGCCGTGTGCGATGCGGCGTGCGCGGTGTGCGGCGTGCCTGCCGGGCAGCTGCACCTCAAGCGCCGCGAGCGCCAGCGCGGCACCTCGCAGTACGAGAAGGACGAAAAGGCGGCCGCGGCTGTGCTCCAGGTAGAGGAGGGTGGCAACCGGTTCGAGATCAACCTGGACACCTATCTCGACACGGGGCTTTTCCTGGACCATCGACCGATGCGCGCGCGCGTTGCCGAGACAATCGAGCGGCGCGTCAAGGA
>JBEBGK010000135.1:0-7603 GCA_040081515.1 Chthoniobacteraceae bacterium | reverse complement strand
CCTTTGAAAGCATGGACGATTTTTCGCCCGCGGCGGTGGCAAAAAAGGTGGATGCGCTGAACAAACTGCTCACTGCGCGCAACGAACTGGCCAACCTCCTCACATTTATGGATGGCAAGAGTGGCGCCGAGGACTTGCTTGGAAAGCTCCTTGCAGACCCGACTCTGTTGAAATCGCTCGCGTCCAGCCCGAAACCAGAGACTCCCCAATAGTTCACCAGTAGCCCACCCACTGTATGGCTGATCCAAATACCGAAGCGCAAGCATCCGGCGCCCCAGCAGCGACCGAGGAACTTAATGAGTTCGAGGCCCTCCTGAACAAGCAGTTCAAGCCAAAGAGCGAAACGGCAAAAAGCGCGGTGCATTCCGCGGTCAAGACCCTGGCGGAACAGGCGCTCGCAAGTACCAAGCTTGTTGGCGATGACGTCATCGCGTCCATCCAGGCGATCATCGCGGAACTCGACCGGAAGCTAAGCGAACAGGTGAACAAGATCATTCACCACGAGGATTTCAAGGCGCTCGAGGGCAGTTGGCGGGGGCTGAGTCATCTGGTGAACAACACCGAAACCGACGAGAAGCTTAAAATTCGGGTGATGAACATTTCGAAGAAGGATGCCGCGAAGACCCTGAAGAAATTCAAGGGCACGGCTTGGGATCAAAGCCCAATCTTCAAGAAGATATACGAGGATGAGTTTGGAACGCCAGGCGGTGCGCCGTACGGGTGCTTGATCGGTGACTACCAGTTTGACCACTCGCCGCCGGACGTAGAAATGCTTGCGGGCATAGCGCAGATTTCCTCAGCCGCGCACTGCCCGTTCATCACCGCTGCTGCGCCGACGCTGATGAATATGGACACTTGGCAGGAGTTGAGCAATCCCCGCGATCTCACCAAGATTTTCCAGACGCCGGAGTACGCCGCGTGGAAATCGTTGCGTGCTTCCGAGGATGCCCGTTATCTCGGTCTTACGATGCCGCGTGTGCTTGCTCGCATCCCCTATGGCTCCAAGACGAATCCTCTCGAGGAATTTGCCTTCGAGGAGGACACGGAAGGTGCCGACCACGGCAAGTATTGCTGGATGAATTCCGCCTATGCGATGGGCGTGAATATCACGAGAGCTTTCAAGCTCTACGGCTGGTGCGCCTGCATCCGTGGCGTGGAAAGTGGCGGCATGGTCGAAGGTCTGCCAGTTCATACTTTTCCGACCGATGATGGTGGCGTGGACATGAAGTGTCCAACCGAGATCGCGATCACCGATCGCCGGGAGGCAGAACTCGCGAAGAACGGCATGATGCCGCTCTCGCATTGGAAGAATACGGACTACGCCGTGTTTGTTGGAGCGCAGTCGCTGCAAAAGCCGCAGGAGTATGATGACCCGGACGCGACGGCGAACGCGAACTTGGCTGCACGGCTGCCGTATCTCTTCGCGACGTGCCGCTTCGCGCACTACCTCAAGTGCATGGTTCGCGACAAGATCGGCTCCTTCAAGGAGCGCAGCGACATGGAATCGTGGCTGAACAGCTGGATTCAGCAATTCTGCGTATCGAGTGAGACCGCATCGGAAAGCGACAAGGCCAGGCGGCCGCTTGCTGCCGCGGAGGTTGTCGTGGAGGAAGTGGAGGGGAATCCCGGCTATTACACTTCCAAGTTCTTCCTCAGGCCGCACTACCAACTGGAGGGACTTACTGTGTCGCTCCGTCTGGTGTCCAAGCTGCCGTCAGGCAAGGGCGGAAAATGACGACAAACTATTGAACCGTGATCCAGTTCTCCCTGCATTTGGAACCCCATTCCAGATAAGGCTGAAACCGGGTGGCGGACGAAAACAGAAAAAAGCGCACAGAAAAACCCAAACAACAAGTCGAAAGGAATACCTATATGGCAATGGATCAGTTCATTAAGTTCAAGCCCGAAATCAAGGGTGAATCAAAGGACCATAAACACAAACTTGAAATTGATGTCCTCGCATGGAGCTGGGGCATGTCGAACTCGGGTTCCGCTCAAGTCGGTGGAGGTGCAGGTGCAGGAAAGGTCAATGTGCAGGACCTGAGTTTCACCAAGTACGTGGACAGCGCCAGCTCTCCCCTCTTCCTAGCGTGCTGCAACGGAAAGCACTACGACGAGGCTTTTCTTACCGTCCGAAAGGCAGGCGAGAATCCTGTGGAGTACATCAAGATCAAGATGACCGAAGTGCTCATCACTTCGGTTTCCACCGGCGGATCCGGCGGGGAGGATCGCCTGACCGAAAATGTGACCTTGAACTTTGCCAAGGTTGCTGTCGATTACACCCCGCAGGACGACAAGGGCAAGGCGGGCACGGCAATTCCATTTAGCTGGGACATTGCTGCGAACGTCAAAGCGTAACGCGAGCCAAATCGGATGACGATCACGGCCGGCGCGGCATTTTTCCGAATCCGCGCCGGCTGTTTCTTGCCTCAGAGGTAACCCTCGGCCGCCAGGGCCGCTATGTGAAAACTGCCCCGGACCAAGTTAGGGAACTCTTAGGGCCAGGTTCGGTCAGGAGCGATGCTTGTTAACAAACGATGACCGCTGAAGAATGTATCCGCGCAGGCGACTTGGATGGCGCGCTGCTTGCCGTGCGTGAGGCCATTAAGAAAGAGCCGGCAGACGCCAAACTGCGGATATTTCTTTTTCAGCTTCTTAGCGTGAACGGCGAGTGGGAGAAGGCTCTTACGCAGTTGAACCTTGTTGGCGACATCGGTCCAGATTGCATGCTGCTGGCGCAGATCTTCCGGCCAGTGATCCAGTGCGAGGCACTTAGGGCGGAGGTTTTCGCCGGCAGAAGGAGCCCGCTCATCTTCGGTGAGCCGCAGGAATGGATCGGTCTTCTGGTTCATGCCAATTCATTGGTGGCCGCAGGAAGACTCAAGGAAGCACGGGAACTTGTGAATCGTGCGTTGGGGGATGCTCCGGCGGTTTCGGGCAGCATCAATGAACACGACTTTGAGTGGATCGCGGATGCGGATTCGCGATTGGGGCCGGTGTTGGAAGCGATGATTGACGGGAAATACTATTGGGTTCCGTTCAATCGGGTTTCCCGGATCAGCATTTCGCGTCCAACTGACCTGCGGGACTTGGTCTGGATTTCCGCGACATTCACTTGGTCGAATGGGGGCGAAAGTTCAGGGATGATTCCTGTCCGCTACCCCGGGAC
This sequence comes from Chthoniobacteraceae bacterium, assembly GCA_040081515.1. GTDB lineage: Bacteria > Verrucomicrobiota > Verrucomicrobiia > Chthoniobacterales > Chthoniobacteraceae > SXWH01. The sequence goes on along the minus strand of JBEBGK010000135.1, from coordinate 4,434 downwards.
CGAGAAGTCGGAGGACAGTTCGATAAGACTCGCACGGCGGACCGATTGGCAGGATATTGGCGAAGAGTTTTTTCTCGGACAGGGCCAGAGACTCTTTGCCACCGATAATGGGGAATACCCCTTGTTGGAGACGCTGCTGATCAAGTTCAATCAGCTTGGACCGGAGTCTGACGCAGCAGCAGCGGGTTAGAGTTCCGGGGATTCATTGAATCCGGCCCGTGTTGGCGAGCGATTTCATCAACCATGCCCGTTGCCCAAGCCACACCTAACGAAAGGCTGCAGCCCTGCCTTTTTGACAGACTGATGGATGAGGACATTCTCAACAAGCAGGAGAGCCGGGTGGCGCGGGTGATCTCCTTGTCTGAATATCGGGCGGCAGTTCTGAGGGACCTGGGCTGGCTGCTCAACTCTAATTGCCACATCCAGTCGGAAGGGCTCGCTGATTTTCCGCATGTGGAGTCGTCTGTTTTCAACTTCGGGACGCCCAGCCTTTCCGGCCTGGGGATCGCCGGGATGGACGTTCAGGAATTGGAGGCCGCGATGGCCCTGGCGGTGCGAAATTTCGAACCGCGAATCGTTCCTGACACCCTTGTTGTCCGGGCGGTAAGGGAATCGGTAAAGGGCTCGCCGAGCACCCTTGTCTTTGAGATTCGTGGAGAACTCTGGGCGCGTCCGTTCCCTGAGAAGCTATTCATTAAGACCACGCTCGACCTTGAGACCGGCGAGGTGAAGTTGTGAGTGGATTTGGTGAGAAAGTCTGTGACTCAGGCAGCCGGGCTGGAATAATCTCGCGGGGAAACCGAAGGGGATGAACCGAACATTTCTTGGTCTCTACAACAACGAACTGCACCACCTTCGGGAAGCGGCAGGCGAGTTTGCGCGCGAATTCCCAAAAATTGCCGGGCGCCTGGCGCTGGACAAGGACGCCAAGGAGGAGTGTCCCGACCCGTTTGTCGAGCGGCTGCTCGAGGGGTTCGCTTATCTGGCCGCGCGGGTGCAGTTGAAGCTGGACGCGGAATTTCCACGCTTCACGCAGTCGCTGCTCGAAACCGTCTACCCCCATTACCTCTGCCCGACTCCCTCGATGGCAGTCGTACGGATGGAGCCGGACCCGCAGTCGCCGGGGACGCCGGAGGGATTTCTGGTCGCACGAGGCAACGTGTTACGCGGTACCAGCAGTTCGAGCGATACGGCCTGCGAATTCCGGACTGCTCACGACGTGCGGATCTGGCCGCTGCGCGTCACAGACGGCAAGTATCTCACCCGGAGCATGGCGGAACTGGGCTTGCCGGATTCGTTGCGAGGGAAGGCGGCGATCCGCATCCGGCTGCAGACGAACGGGGGAGCGAAGCTGAAGACGCTCGAACTGGATCGGCTCCCGGTATTTGTGCGCGGGCTCAATGAAACGCCGGCTGCGGTGTTCGAGCAGATTTTTGCGAGAGGCACCCATGTAATCATCCGGACCGCGAAGGCTCACGGGAACGTCTGCCACGTGCTGCCGGCGACAACGCTGAAACGGCTGGGAATTCGCGAGGATGAGGCGCTTCTGCCGTTCGCGCCACGCGGTTTCGAGGGATACCGGCTTGTGCACGAATACTTCGCGATGCCTGAGCGTTTCATGTTCTTCGAGTTCACTGAACTGCAGGAGGCGATCAAGAAATGCGATTGCGATCAAGTGGACTTGATCATCCTCCTCAAGGACGCGGAGCCGCGCCTGGAGAATGTCGTGGACGCGCAATCGTTCGATCTGTTCTGCACGCCCATCGTCAATCTTTTCCCGAAACGGCTCGACCCGATTTCGCTGGGCGACAAATTTTCCGAATATCACGCCGTGGCCGACAAGACGCGTCCTCTCGACTTCGAGATCTACCAGATCCAGAAGGTCGTCGCGCAGGGGGCTTCCGCAGAGTCGCACCAGATCTTCCAGCCATTCTACCTGGCGAGGGACATTGATCTGGAATCGGCGGCTTATTTCAACGCGCACCGCGTCCCTCGGGTTCTTTCGGCACGGGAGAAGCAATTCGGTGCCACGTCGTCCTATGCCGGCAGCGAGGTTTACATTTCCCTTGTGGATGGCGAAGCCGCGCCCTACCGCGCCGACCTTGCGCAGATGAATTTAACCGCGCTGTGCAGCAACCGGCACCTGCCGATCCAGTTGATCACCCGGCAGGGCAAGACGGACTTCCGTCTGGACCTTTTTGCGCCGGTGTCGTCCATCCGGTGTGTGGGCGGTCCGACGGATCCGCAGCCCGCGCACCCCGATGGCGAAGTCGCGTGGCGGATCATCAGCCACATGTCGCTGAATTACCTCTCGCTTCTCAACGCCGATGGAGATGCCGGTCCGTCGGGGCTGCGGGAGATGCTCAAGCTCTATTGTGATGCGGGCGACCTCCGGAGCCAGAAGCAAATCGACGGGATTCTGGCCGCCTATTGCAAACCGATCATCCGGCGTGTCGAGGCCCCGGGACCGCTCACATTCGGCCGCGGACTGGAGGTCGTCGTCGAGTTTGACGAACATGGGTTTGAGGGCACCGGGATCTTCATTCTCGGTTCGGTTCTGGAGCAGTTTTTTTCGCGTTACGTAACGCTGAATTCTTTCACTGAAACTGTCATTCGTTCGCAAACGAGAGGGGAGATCATCCGATGGCCGGCACATCCGGGGAAGAGACCGATCATCTGATTGCCCGGCTGGTCGAACAGCCGTTCGGATTCAATTTCTTCCGGGCAGTCCGGTTATTGGAGAGTCATTTTCGCGATGCTCCCCGCATCGGCGCTTCGCAGCGCCTGAAAGACGACTGGGTCCGTTTCGGGCAAAAACCATCACTGGCGTTTGCTCCATCCAGTGTCGAGCAATTCGACGCGCCAGGGGAGGGCCCCGCGCGGATGTTCGTCCAGTTCCTCGGGTTGCTTGGACCGAATGGGCCACTGCCGGTTCATGTCACGGAGTTCATCATCGGCAGAATCATCGGCGCGAAGGACCGGACCCAAGCGCGGTTCCTGGATATTTTCAATCATCGGTTTGTTTCTTTATTCTACAGGGCGTGGGCTTCTGCGCAGAAAAGCGTGGACTTCGACCGTCCGGATCAGTCGCGGTTCGCGGCATACATCGGGAGCCTGTTCGGCATTGGGATGGGATCCCTATTCGGCCGGGACTCTGTGCCTGACAGGGCAAAACTCTATTTTTCCGGACGCCTCGCGTGCCAGACGCGGAACACCGAGGGGTTGCAGGCGATTCTCGAGAGTTTTTTCGGGATTCGTACGGTCATTGAGGAATTCACCGGTTTCTGGATGCGTATCCCCGAGGCGAATCAATGCCGGCTTGGCGAATCCCCGGACACCGGTTCGATTGGGCGCAACGCGCTTGCCGGCACTCGGAAATATGAGACGCAGCTCAAGTTTCGGGTACGCATGGGGCCGATGAAACTGCGCGACCTCGAACGCATGTTGCCGGGGGGTGGATCGTTCAAGCGTCTGAAGGACTGGGTGCTGAACTACGTGGGCTACGAATTGAAATGGGACCTGCAGTGTCTCGTGGAAGCGGCTGAGGTGCCACCCGCCTGCCTCGGTCGGTTCGGGCGCCTTGGGCTTTCATGTTGGTCTGCAAGCAAGAAGTTCATCAAGGACGCAGAGGCTCCGATTTTCGAGCCCGAGAATTACCCGTGAGCGCCCGCCTCCGTCGTCCCCCGTGCGCTGCAATTTTCGGATCGCCATTCGAGGCACGCACCGCTACTCGAGTTTCCGTCGATGGCACAGAGCCTCCACATCAATCTGAATAGCGGACCAGCGGAGCCAGTTTTTCGTTTGTTCAGTCCCCAGCATTAACCCACCAAACATTTATGGCCGAAATCAAACCCGCAGTCCTCTTCGGAAAACTCAACTCCGTCGCTTACAAGGCGCTCGAAGGGGCGACCGTCTTCTGCAAGATGCGAGGCAATCCGCAAGTCGAACTGGTGCACTGGATATTCCAACTCGTCCAGGCGCCGGATACGGATCTGCTGCGTATCATCAAGCACTTCGGGATCGATGCGTCGAAACTTGCATCGGACTTGCAGGCGAGCCTCGACCGGTTGCCGCGCGGTGCGAGCGGCATCTCGGGATTTTCGCAGCAACTCCAGGAGGCCGTGGAGAAGGGCTTCGTCTTTGGCCAGCTTCTGTTCGGCGAATTGCAGGTGCGCACCGGCCACATTGTCGTCGCGCTATTGAAGGATCCCGGCCTGCGCCACATCCTGCCCGCGCTCGCCAAGGAGTTCGGCAAGATCAAGGAAGGCACCCTCTCGGATGACTTCGAGAAAATTGTCGCAGGGTCCGCGGAGGAGGCACTCAGTCCGGCGGACGGATCGGGTGCCGCGGGTAACGCCCCGGGCGATGCGAGCGGCGCGATCGCCCCTGCCGCGCTGGGCAAACAGGAGGCCTTGAAACGCTTCACCACAGACC
>JBEBGK010000999.1:0-1917 GCA_040081515.1 Chthoniobacteraceae bacterium | reverse complement strand
GCCCGGGGTGGGGCGGTCGGACGCGTGGCTGCGCGCGCTGCCGCGGGATGAATCCGGGCAGGTGGTGCTGGATTTGCAGACGACGGTGGGAATCGGGCTGAAGAACGCGCGGACGTTTCAGACGGAGCGCGAGGATCTGTACCTGTCCGCGCTCGACGTGACGCTGGAGCGCGTCCGTTTCGACGCGCAGTATGCGCTCGGCGGGGCGGCGAGGTATGGAGCCACCGGCGCGATCCGATCCGGCAGGGGCAGGCCCGTCGAGCAGGTCACCGCGATCACCGATGGCAGTGTGCGCTGGCTCTCCGCGACGGGCGGCGAGCTGCTGGCGGGTCTCGCGAACACCCTCGTGTGGGAATATAACGGCAACTCGGTGGACACGGCGACTTCGCTGCTGAATTTCAGCCTCGTGCAGCCGCTGCTGCGCTTCGGCGGACGGACGGTCATCCTCGAGCGGCTCACGCAGGCCGAGCGCACGCTGCTGGCGAATGTGCGGCAGATGCAGCAATTCCAGGAGGGATACTACATCCGCGTCACCGCCGGCCGGAACGCCGGCGAAGGGCCTTCGCGCAATGGCCCGGTGGGCGCGAGCGGGCTTGGCCTGCTGGCCGGCACTCCCTCGGGCACGGTCGGCGCGCCGCGTGCCGACGGCTTGATCGGCCTGCTCGAGGAACAGCAGCGCATCAGCAATCTCGAGGGGAACGTGGCGCGGCTGCGGGAGAGCCTCGATCAACTCGAGGCCGCGTTCGACGCCGGGCGCGTGCCGAGCCGCCTGCAGGTGGACCAGGCGCGGCAGGCGCTCTACAGCAGCCAGAGCTCGCTGCTTTCCTCCTTCGCCGCGTATCAGACGCGGCTGGACAACTACAAGGTCGAGCTGGGACTCCCGCCCGAGCTCCCGGCCGTCGTCCGCGATCCGCTCCTCGACCGGCTCGCACTCACGGACCAGACCGCCACGGAGATGAGCCGGGTGCTCAGCGGCGAACTGGCAAAAATTCGCGACCGGGAGGGAATCAAGACGAAGGAGGATCTTCTCGCGCGGCTGGGCGCAGTTTTGAAGCTGGAGTCTTCGCTCGACCGGCAGCTCCTCCGGATCGAGGGCGACCTGCGCCGGATGCGCGGCAACCTGCCGGTCCGCCAGCGGCAATTGGAACGGCTGCGGGAAAGGCCGGATCTGGTGTCCCTGAGCATCGAGCCGCGCCGGGTGGACCCCGGGAAGCTGGGGGAGAAGATCGAAAAGCTCGAGAACCGTTATGACACGATGACGCGGGAAATCGCGGCGGCATTTGAATCCCTGCGGACATTTGAGAAGGAGATCCCCGGCATGGAGCTCGAGCCGGCGCGCTCGCAACTGGTGGAGCTTTCCTCGAAACTCTCCGGGCTCATGCTGGCGCTTTCGCTGGACCAGACGGCCATCCGCCTCGAGACGCTGGCGCTGCCGCCGATCGACATCCGCCCCGGGGAGGCGCTCGCCGTGGCGCGGGAGAACCGCCTGGACTGGATGAACGCGCGCGCCCGGCTCGTGGACGCCTGGCGGCAGGTCGATATCAACGCGAACCCGCTCCTGCCGGGGCTGACGCTGACGGCGAATGGCGAGATAGGCAACATCCGGAACAATCTCGCGCGGCCCGACGGGCGGAATGGCACGCTGCGGTTCGGGCTGCGGTTCGACAGCCCGCTCTCGCTGCTCGGCGAGCGGAACGAGTATCGCGAGGCGATCATCGATTACCAACGGGCGAGGCGGAACCTCGATGAATTCGAGGATCGCGTGAACCTGAGCCTGCGCAACACGCTGCGGATCGTGGAGCTCAGCCAGCTCAATTTCGAGCTCCGGCGCGAGGCGGTGCAGATCGCCATCTCGCAGGTGGACCTCGCCCGGCTGCGGCTGGACGAGCCGCCCAAGCCGGGCGCGCCGGCGCAATT
>JBEBGK010000998.1:0-1920 GCA_040081515.1 Chthoniobacteraceae bacterium | reverse complement strand
GGCGAAGAAATAACCGACCGGAATGACGCACAGCACGACCAGCGTGAGTGTGATCAGATAGCGAAACGGAATACTCCCGACCAAGAGCATGGCACAGAAGACGGGACCCCAGACCGTGGCGGAACCGAAATCCTCCTTCAACACTAGGTAAGCGGGGATGCCAGCGACGACTCCCGCCATGATCATCCGCAGCGACGGATGACGAAAGACGGCGAGCCAGCGCTGGAGATCACCAAACACAACGGCCAGCGCGAGAATGCCGCCCGTGATCGCGATCTGCGATGGCTGCACCTCCATCATGCCGCCGATGCGCAGACGTTTCTGCCCCATCACGTCCACGCCAAACAACTCCAGCACGATCAAACTCGCGATGCCGAGCAAATCGATCGGCCACGCGCCCCAGCGCACCCATTTGTAGTCCACGAGGGAGACCGTGAAGAAAATTGGAATGCCGATCATCGCCCAGCGGATCTGCTGGTTCCACACAGAGGAGAGGGCACCCTCGCGGTAGGACGAGGCATTGTACACGGCATAGACGCCAAAGACGATGATGGCCGCCATGTTCACGAGGAGCAGCCAGTTGGTTCCGAGGAATTTCTTGAAGAGCGGCGTCATGGCATCGGGTCAGTCCAGCTTCGGCACGGAGTTGAGCAGCTTGCGCGTGTACTCGTGCTGCGGGCTTTCGCACACGGCGTCTGCCTGCCCACGCTCGACGACCTTGCCTCGGTACATGACGATGATCTCGTCGCTCATGTGCCGCACGACGGCGAGGTCGTGCGCGATGAAGAGGTAGGTGAGCTTGAATTCCTCCTGCAGATCCTTGAGCAGATTGAGAATCTGCGCCTGCACGCTCACGTCGAGCGCGCTCACCGGTTCGTCGCAGACGATGAATTTCGGCTTCACCGCAAGGGCGCGGGCGATGCCGATGCGCTGCCTCTGGCCGCCGCTGAATTCATGCGGATAGCGCTCCATCATTTCCGGCTGCAGGCCCACCTGCCGCAGCAGCTCCGCCACCCGCGCCCGCCGATCCGCGCGGGCGAGCTCCGGGAAGTGAATCTCCAGCGCCTCGCCGATGATCTGAAAGATCGACAGCCTCGGATTCAGCGACCCGAACGGGTCCTGGAAAATCATCTGCATCTGCCGCCGGTAATGGCGGAACTCCCCCTCGCTCAGAGGGAGGATGCTTTTTCCCCCGACGAGCACTTTGCCCGCCGTCGCCGGGATCAGCTTCAGGAGCGCGCGCCCGATGGTGGTCTTCCCGCTGCCGCTCTCGCCCACGAGTCCGACGGTGGTGCCTTCCTCGATGTCAAAGGAGACGCCATCCACGGCCTTTACGTCGCCGGTGTGGCGGCGGAAAACACCCGTGCGGATCGGAAAATAGACCCGGAGATCCCGGACTTCGATGAGTGGCACGGCACCTGTGTCAATCGTCCCGCCGCGCCTGTCAAGACGGTCCCCCGGAAACTCAGTCGATGGACACGCCCGGCGCGGCGTACGCGATCCGTTTTCCGTTTCGCGAGATTTCCACGCCGTCGGCGTCCTTGAGTTCGATGAAGTAGCGTCCGGCGGGCAGGCGCATGGGCTTCGCCGTGGGGTAAAGATAATCCTCGTACAGTTTCTGGCCGCCGACGCTGCTCCGGATGATCACCCACGTCTTCCGCCGCGGCTCGAGAATGATCGTGTCGGGTTCCGGCGCCGGCGAATCGCCTTCCTCGGCCGCGGCGACCTGCCTGGGCGCTGCAACGGCCACCTTCGGGATCGTGAGATCCGCGAGTGCCGCGGTGTCCGTCGCCGCGATTTTCGCGACGGGCGAAATCGGGCGGGCCCGCGGAATCTCCGCGTCCTCGACGGGTTCCGCCGTGGCCGGCGCCGGGGGAGTGACCGCCGCCGGGGGCATCGCGATCACCACCGGTCGTGGAG
>JBEBGK010000997.1:0-1922 GCA_040081515.1 Chthoniobacteraceae bacterium | reverse complement strand
GACTACACCCTCGGCTGGTCCTTCAGCCCTGAAGGTGCCAACTTCAAAGACACCACCGGCTGGAAGACGCTGATCCTGGCAAAATGACGCGAGGCTATGGTCGTATCTCTTTGCTCATTCGGCTGACGCCGAAGCCACTTTCCCATCCTGCCATCACGATCACCCGTCGCATTCATCACTTATGAAATCTATTCTCGTCTCCCTGCTACTGGTCACCTGCCTGCGCTCGGGTGAACCCATTGCCATCGGTTCTCGGCGGGAGTTGTTCGTGGATCGCCTGCGCGTTGGCGAGATGAAGAACACCACGCTGAAGTTGCACGAACCCGTGATCGCCGAGCCACTGAAGGAACCACGACCGAACGGGCATTACGCGACGGTCTTGAAAGCGGCGGACAAGTTTCAGTTTTACTACCGGGGCGACAAGGACCCGAAGGTGACGTGGAAGACGCACGGCATCGAGGCTTATCACGATGGCGAGGTGACGCTCTATGCGGAGAGCAAGGATGGCATCGCGTGGACGAGGCCGAAGCTCGGCTTGTTCGAGCATCCGTCGTTCCCGGAGGGCAACATCGTCTTGATGAATGAGTTCACGGTGAATCACAACTTCACGCCGTTCATCGACACGAAGCCGGGCGTGCCTGCGGAGCAGAAATACAAGGCGCTCGGTGGCATCGCGTTTCAGCCGCATCAGTCGGCGGTGCGGGAAAAGCGCGGTGTCGGCGGACTGAAGGCCTATGTTTCGCCCGATGGCATTCATTGGAAGCGACTGCGCGATGAGCCCGTCATTCCCGAGGACTGGGGCAAATACTTCGACTCGCAGAACTACGCCTTCTGGAGCGACAGCGAGCAATGCTACGTCTGTTACTTCCGCCGTTTCATCAAAGGCTACCGCGGCATCGCCCGCACCACCTCGACGGATTTCATCACCTGGACGCCGCTCGTCGAGATGCAGGCGAACCTGCCGAATGAGCATCTCTACACGCCCTGCACACAGCCCTACTTTCGCGCACCGCACCTCTACGTCGCGATGCCCACACGCTTCATGGACAAACGCGGCGCAGCCACGGACATCCTCTTCATGAGCACGCGCGGCGGCGACCATTACGACCGAGAGTTCACGCAGAGCTTCATCCGGCCCGGCCTGAGCAAAGACGGCTGGCTGAATCGCGCGAACTACGCCGCCATCGGCATCCATCAGACGAGCGACACCGAGATGTCCATGTTCCTCACTGGCGGACGGCGCTACACGTTGCGGCTCGATGGGTTTGTCTCCGTGAATGCACCGCTCGCGGGCGGCGAGTTCATCACCAAGCCATTCACCTTCACCGGCAAGCAACTGGAGATCAACTACGCCACCAGCGCCGCCGGACAGATGCGCGTGGAGTTGCAAGACGCCGCAGGCAAACCGGCATCACCGGCATGTTCGAATACGGCCACCGTGCGCCTTACACCAAGACCGTCGAGGAGCAAATCACGCGCGAAGTGGACAAGCTCGTCACCCCGGGGCGTCGAACACCTTGAATCACATTCCATGAACAAAGCCCATCCGTCCTCACCGTCAAAGCCGACTCCTCACTCGTAGCAATCATCACCCATGAAATCCATCCTCCTTGCACTTCTCATTCTGCCAGTCGCTGGTTTTGCGGCAGACACCACCCGCCAGGTCGGCGCGGCGGCGGTGGACATCACGCCGGATTATCCGGTCCGGCTCAGTGGCTATGGGAGTCGTCGTTTGCCGAACACCGGCGTCTCACAGCGCATCTTTGCCAAAGCACTGGCGATCGGCAGTGATGCGGAAGGGCCGGCGGTGCTCGTCACCGTGGACAACTGCGGCGTGCCTGCGGCCATGCGCGAGGAGGTGCTGAAACGGCTCGCGACCCAATCGAAAGTCGCGGACGAGCGCTTTGCCATCTGCTCCAGCC
>JBEBGK010000996.1:0-1923 GCA_040081515.1 Chthoniobacteraceae bacterium | reverse complement strand
ACGTGCGCCCGACCGCCCGCGCTTCGCGGCGCAGGCGGATGAACTGCTCCTCGATCTCGCCCGGACTGAGATTCCGCTCGAAGCCCGTCTGCGTCGTCGCGCAAAAATCGCAGCCCATCGCGCAGCCGACCTGGCTGGAGATGCATCCCGCAGCCCGGTCCGGGTGAAAATCCGGCATGAGCACGGATTCCACCGTGCGCCCGTCGCCGAGTCGCAGGAGCAGCTTCGCCGTCCCGTCGTCCGACACCTGGCGACGCGCGAGGCTTGCCACCTCGACGCAAAAAGTCGTGCGCATCTGCTCCATCAGTCCCGCCGGCATCCGCACGTGAGAACCCACCGCGTCCGCCGCGCCGGCATACAGACGGCGCAGCACCCGCAGCGCATGCGAAGCTTTCCAGCCCCGCGCCTCCATCCACACAGCCAGCTCCAGCGCCGAAAGATCGGCCAGCGAACAGGGGTCGGTGTGAGGCGAAAGCATGCGGTTCGCCGCCTCTCATAATCGAATGCGCGGAAAACCGACAGCGAATCCGCGCTCCACCGCGGGGTTGAACTGCCTCTGCCCGCCAGTATCGTCGCTCCGGGAAACACGGGCCGGTTTTGAATCGGATTCGGATACGGCTTGTGATTCCCGCAAGTTCCCAGCATCACCCCCTCCCCTTACCCATCATGGCCCAGGCAATCATCGACCCCGAGGAAGTCCGGCGCTTCGCGACCGAGCTGAAACGATTCAATGACGACGTCCAGAGCCGGGCGGCATCGTTGCAGGCGCGTTTCGCGGCGCTCGGGAGCACGTGGCAGGATCAGGAGGCGGCGAAATTCGCGGAGGAATTTCTCACGACGATGAAAGTGCTGAAGAAGTTCGTGGAGATTTCCGAGAAGCACACGCCGCTGCTCCTGCGAAAGGCGCAGCGCATCGAGGATTACCTGAACCAGCGGTAGCGCATGGCCACGCAGGCACGAGTCACATCCATCGACGCCCTCGGGACCTTCCGCGCGGCGCTGATTGTTTTCCTGACGAAGGCGCAGCAGGCCACCGACAATGCGGGCGATCAGCTCCGGCGGACGCGCGCGTGGCTGCAGAACGACCGGCGTGTGCATTGGGAGGCGGAGATCCGTCGGCGGCAGCGCACGCTCGACCAGGCCGAGCAGGAGCTCTACAGCGCGCGGCTCTCCCATCTCACCGAGACCGTCACCGTCCGGCAGGCGGCCGTGCGCAAGGCGAGACGCGCGGTCGAGGAGGCCGAGGCGAAACTCAAGAACGTGAAGCGCTGGAACCAGAATTTCGACAACACCGCCGACCCGCTCATCAAGAAACTCTCGGGCCTGCGCGAGTATCTCGACCACGAGATGCCGGACGCCCTTGCTTTCCTCGCAAATGCGCAGATGGCTCTCGAGGCCTATGCGCAGGATACGCGGCCTCGCGGCGGGGCCGTCGCGGCACCGGCGCCTGCCGCGGAGGGTGAAGCCCAGCAGGATGCGCCATGAGCAGCAGCGGAAGCAGCTCGGGCCTCATCCAGGCACTCAAGGATCTGACTGTGCACTGGGAGCAGACCCGCGCGCACTGGCTGGACGCCAAGAGCGGCGAGTTCCAGCAGAAGTATCTCGAGAATCTCCCAATCCTCGTCGCGCGCACGACGACAGCCTTCGAGGAAATCGATGCGCTGATCACACGAATCCGAACCGATTGTGAGTGACGCCATCGATCTGCGGGTGAGCCGAAGCCTCGAACTCCTCTCGAAACTCAGGAGGACGGTATCGGACTTTGCGAAAAGAGAGGAGCAGCTTTCCCAGGAGCAGCAGTCCCGCCGTTATCAGGCGCAGCGACAGCACAACCTCGTGATTCACAAGGCGGACACCGCCGCTGCCGAGCGGATCGCGGCAGTGGAGGAACAGTTCAAGGCCGAGGCGGAAAGGATTCGCGCC
>JBEBGK010000995.1:0-1927 GCA_040081515.1 Chthoniobacteraceae bacterium | reverse complement strand
CGAGCATCCGGTCCAGCGAATCGGAAGTCTGGTACACGAGCGCCTCCGGGTAATGCAGCCATGGATGAAAGTACTCGAACGTGAGGAAGCCGCGGTAGCCGGTCTGGTCGAGCGCCTCGATGACCGCCGGCCAGTTCGTCGTCCCGTCGAGCAGCGGGCGGAACGTCTCCAGCGAATAGTCCGTGCCCTTCTTCGTGTATTCCTTGAAGTGAACGTTCTTCGTCCGCTTGCCGAGGATGGGCACCCAGTGCTCCGGATGCTGGAACATCGAGATGTTTCCCGTGTCGAAATGCACGCGCACATGCTCGCTGCCGAAGTGATCCACGAATGCGTTCATCTCCATCGGCGTCATCAGGTATCCGTTGAAGAAGATGTTCTCGATATTGAGGAACACCTTCAGCTTCTCCGCGGACTTCACGAGTTCCGCCACCGCCTCCCGCGCGCGACGGTCGCACACGTCATTCGGCACCGGCTCATGATCCGTGCGCCACGGAATGTGAACCGCGCCCGGCACCACGAGCACATTCTCCACGCCGAGATCGTGCGCGGCCTGCGCGATCTTCCCGGCGAGCTCAATCCCGCGCGCGCGTTTCGCCGGGTCGTTGCTCGTGAGCGGATACGGCCAGAAAAGAAACGAGCACAGCCCGCTGATCTCGATCCCGATCCTGTCCGCCATCTTGCGAATCGCCGTGAACTCCTTCGCGCCCGCCTTCGGCGAGAGATCATTGTCGAGGTCGTAGTTCAGCTCGATCCCGTTAAAGCCCGCATCCTTCGCGAGCCGCAGGCACTCCTCGAGATTCATCCGGTCGGGATACGGGAACGCCCACAGGTTGATCGACTTCTTCATCTCGTACCGCTTCGGCGAAGCACGCCGCACATCCGGCTTCGCCTCCGCCGCACCCGAGGATGCCGGCACGAGCGCCGCCGCCCCCACCGCCGCAAACGCCGACTTCAGCGCATCCCGTCGCGATCGCCCGTCGCGCGGCGCGGGTTCGATGGGATTTGGCGCGGCGGATTCAAATGCCGGTGGAGCGGGCGCTCCGCGCACGCTTCGTTGGACGGGATTCGGCGAGGTGGTGGATTCAAATGGGGAAGGGGAGGAAGGCGGGTTCATGGCCCCGGCTTTGTCGCATCGGCTTCCGGAAGATTCAATACGGCAACGAACACGGCATCGGCACTGGGCAGATCCCTTCTCTGCTTCGGACCGCGACAACGCCCAATCGGATGATTTCCTCCGGCTTCCCGCCTACTTCTTCAGCTTCGCCAACTCGGCGACGTAGTCCTTCGCCGGCGTGCCGCCGTAGCCGACTTTCTTGAAGACTTCCTTCCCGTCAGCATCGAGCACGATGACGGTGGGATAGCCGCGGACTCCGAACTTCTGCGAGAGTTCCTTGTTGGCGGCCTTGAGTTCATCGGACTGCGGCTTGCTCTTCGGGAAGTCGATCTCCACGAGGACGAGGTTGTCCTTCGCAAACTTGATGAATTCCGCGGAGGTCAGGACTTTGCTGTGCAGGCCCTTGCACGGCGGGCACCAGTCGGAGCCGGTGAAATCGATGAGCACCATCTTCTTCTCGGCCTTGGCCTTTTCCTGGGCCTTGGGGAGGTCGGTGAGCCACGTTTCGTCGGACGCGGCAAAGGTGGAGGAGGCGAATGCGAGGGCGAACAGCAGGGCGAGCTTTTTCATGGGGAATGTGGGTTGGATTGTTTGATTGAGAACAGGGGGAAGGCTATTTGGGCCGGGGTCGTGGTCAAGCACCCTGTCGCGCGAAATCCGCGGACCGGGTGGATGCGGGAAAAGGACGCGCTCGACGCGGGCGACGATGCAGTCAGAATGAAACCGCGACCCGGATGAACAGCGCGGTAAGCGTCGTCCGGCCCCTCCGCGCGCCACCATTCGCATCCCACCCCAAAAGCCCATGAACCCACG
>JBEBGK010000994.1:0-1928 GCA_040081515.1 Chthoniobacteraceae bacterium | reverse complement strand
GTCCATCGGGATTCGGGGCCTTGTTCGCATTCGGATGATCGGGCGGGAGCGTGTAATCGCGCCGGCGGTTCATCGCGAAGCCGCAGCGCGCCTTGTTCCACGTGAGGCGCGCCGGTTGCAGATCGGCGAGCGCCTTTCCGATGATGCCGACAATGTCGTCCTCCAGCTTCTTCGTATATTCGTAAGCGTCGCGGATTCGTGGGTTCTCGAGATCCTTCTCGGTCACCGGGCTGCCGCGAAATGAAGGGCCGCTGTGCGTGTGCGAGGCGTTCATCACGAGATTCGCCGGCGGCAGCTTGAAGTCCTTTTCCGCGCGAGACGCCACGGCGCGGCGCAGCGACTGCGGCACGCCGATGAGATCGAGCGTCACGAAGACGAGCCTCCCGCCCTGCTCGTCCTGCAACACGAGTGCCTTGGCAAAAAGGTCCTGCACCTTGCCTTCGGCGGGTTTGTTGCGCGACGCGTAGCCGGCCATGAAGAGCAGCTTGTCGGGAGTCACCTTCACCGTGGCGGTGCCCGCTTTCCAGTTCGCCGGCACGTGCGGCGCGATGGATTTCGGCGGCTTGGGTGGCGATGACGGCGTGGCACCCGGAGGCGCGGCGTGAATGAGCGCACAGGCGATGAATACTGCGGCGGCAAGAAGTCTTCGGAGGAGCATGAGTGAACTACGCTCTCAGGTCCGTTTTGTTTGTCCCGGTCCGTCCTTCGGAGCCGGATTTTCGCAATTTCCCGGCGGCATGCCCGGGGCGGTCAGCGCCAGCGCGCAACGAATTCCACAAGCGTGCGCACTGCAAATCCCGTCGCCCCCCGAGCCGCGGACGTGTTGTCCTTCTCGCGAAACGCCGTGTAAGCGATGTCGAGGTGCGCCCAGGGCGTTTTCTCCGCGAACGTGCGAAGGAAAGCCGCGGCGGTGCATGCGCCCGCCATCCGTCCCCCGCTATTTTTGACAAGGGCGACCTCGCTGCGGATCAGTTCGTCGTATTCGGGGAAAAGCGGCATCGGCCACAGGCGTTCGCCGCAGTCCTGGCTCGCACCGAGCAGTGCATCGCGCAGGCGGTCATTGCTGCTCCACAGGCCCGCCGCAGCTTCGCCGAGCGCGATGCCACATGCGCCGGTGAGAGTGGCGACATCCACAATCGCCGCGGGCCGGTGCTCCTTGCGGACAAAGCCGATCGCATCCGCGAGGATCATGCGTCCCTCGGCGTCGGTGTTGATGATTTCCACGTGCTTGCCGTCGTAGCACGTCACGATGTCACCGGGCCGGTAGGCGCGGGAACCGGGCATGTTTTCCGCCGCGGGGATGAGGCCGATGACGTTCCGTTTCACGCCGAGCTTCGCAATCGCGAGCATCGCGCCGAGCACGGCGGCACCACCGCACTTGTCCCAGATCATTTTCTCCATGTCCGCGGCCGGCTTGATGGAAATTCCCCCCGTGTCGAACGTCACCGCCTTGCCGACGAGCGCCAGCGGCGCCTGCGAGCGCGGGCCGCCCCGGTGCTCGAGCACGATCAATCGAGGCGGACGCGCGCTTCCGCCGCCGACCGCAATGAGACCGCCGAAGCGCCGTGCACGGAGTTTCTTCTCATCGAGGATCGTGCAGCGAAGTCCGAATTTCTTCGCGTGCCATCGGGCCTCCTCGGCGAGCGTCGCCGGATAGACGACGTTGCCCGGGCGATTCGCAATGCCGCGGATGAGGTTTGTCACGCTCGCAATGGTCTGCGCGCGCAATGCCGCCGTCCTCGCAGCGGCGAGATCGCTGGCGGCGGTGACAATGGCCACCCGGTCGAGCGCCGGAACCCGCACGGGCTTGAAGTCCTCGCTGCGATAGTCGGCGAGCACGATGCCCTCGACGTTGGCGCCCATCAAGACGTGAAAGCGCACCGCGCTCGGGTGCTCGAGGCCGTCGCCGCGGTCGGGGCGCCGCGCCA
>JBEBGK010000134.1:0-7648 GCA_040081515.1 Chthoniobacteraceae bacterium | reverse complement strand
CACTCCGCGGCATCGCGCAGCCCGGCGACACCGTGCTCGTGAAAGCAAGCCGTTCCGCACGGCTCGAACGGATCGTGCAGGCGATGGAAGGGAGGAGCTGCTGATGCTCTACTATCTCGAACGGCTTTCCGATCATGCGACGAACGACTTCCTCAAGGCGTTCAATGTTTTCCAGTACCAGACCTTCCGCGCGGTGATGGCGGCACTCACCGCATTCGTCCTCTCGCTCGCGCTCGGAAATTTCACGATCCGCAAACTCCTTTCCCTGAAACTCGGCCAGCCGATCCGCAACGCTGACGAAGTCCACAAGCTCGCCGAGCTGCACGGCCAGAAGGCGGGCACGCCGACGATGGGCGGCATCCTGCTCCTCGGCACGACGGTCTTCGCCACGCTCCTGTGGGCGCGTCCGGACAACTCATTCGTCTGGCTGGTCCTCGGCTCGATGCTCGTCGCGGGCGGGCTCGGCTTTGCCGACGACTACCTCAAGGTCTCGAAGAAAAACACGGCCGGCGTCCGCGAGCGCACCAAGCTCATCGTCCAGCTCTTCATCGCGGCCGGCGTCACCATCTTCTTCCTCAGCAACCCCGCGCTGAACATCCAGTCGCAGGAACTCTACGTGCCGTTCTACAAGACGATGCTCGTGTCGAACATGGGGATCGTCCTCACGTTCCTGTTCTTCGCCGGCATTATCCTCGGCACGTCGAACGCGGTGAACCTCACCGACGGTCTCGACGGGCTCGCCTCCGGCTGCACGCTCACGGTGACGTTTGCCTACGCCGTGCTCGCGTACATCGCCGGCCACCGCGGTATCGCGGAGTATCTCAAGGTTCCCTTCTACTCGCAGGCGGGCGAGCTGACCGTTTTCTGCATGGCGCTCGGCGGCGCGTCGCTCGGCTTTCTGTGGTTCAATGCGCATCCCGCGAAGGTCTTCATGGGCGACACCGGCTCCCTCGCGATCGGCGGCGCCATGGGCGTCGTCGCCATCTGCGTGAAGCAGGAGCTGCTTCTGCTCATCATCGGGTTTGTATTCGTGGTCGAGGCGGCCTCGGTGCTGATCCAGCGCTTCTACTTCAAGTACACGAAGCGCAAATACGGCGCGGGGCGGCGCGTCTTCCGCATGGCGCCGCTTCATCATCACTTCGAGCTCTCGGGCTGGAAGGAAACCGCCGTCGTGATCCGCTTCTGGATCGTCTCTTTCGTCTGCGCCCTGCTCGGGCTCGCCACCTTGAAACTCCGTTGAAATGAAAACTGCCGGACAACATGTCGCGGTCCTCGGGGCCGGGGATAGCGGTGAAAGCGCCGCTCTCCTCCTGCGCGAAGAGGGCGCCCGTGTGACCGTGCTCGACAGCGGCGATCCCGGGAAGCTCCGGGAAAAGATCGAGCGGCTCCGGGCGGCGGGCATCGCGGTGATCGGGGGCCCGGCTGCGGACACGGACCCGCAGCGCTACGACCTCGGCATCCTCAGCCCCGGAATCGACCCGGCGGTCACGCTGGTGAAAAATTTCCTCGCGAAGGGAATCGAGCTGGCCGGCGAACTCGAGCTGGCCTTCGTGCTCTGCGGGCGGCCCGTGATCGCGATCACAGGCACGAACGGAAAGACCACCACGACCCAGCTCGTCGAGGCAATGCTCCGGGGCGGCGGCGTGCGGACCGTCGCCTGCGGCAACATCGGGCCGGCCTTCTCGGCGAAGGCCCGCGAAGGACGCGCGCTGGACGTGCTCACCGTCGAGGTCAGCAGTTTCCAGCTCGAGCGGATCCAGACTTTCCGGCCAAAGATCGCCGTCTGGCTCGGCTTCGCGCCCGATCACCTCGACCGCTACCCGTCGATGCAGGCCTACTTCGATGCAAAGGTCCGCATCTTCGAAAACCAGACCCCGGACGACTGGGCGGTCGTGAATTTCCGCGACAAACTTCCCCCGCTCAAGGCGCGCCCGATCACCTTCAGCGCCTACGCAGCGGGCGGCGATTTCGATCTCCGTGAGGGCACGATTCATTTTCGCGGCGAGCCCGTCCTGCGCATGGCGGAGACGAACCTGCGTGGCTTGCACAACGCCGAGAACCTCATGGCCGCGCTCGGCACCGGATTCGCGTGGGGGCTCGACTTCCAGCGGATGCGCGGCCCGCTCTGCGCCTACAGGCCGCTCCCGCATCGCTGCGAGTGGATCCGCACGCTGGACGGGGTGGACTACGTGAATGATTCCAAGGCCACGAATCTCGATTCGCTCGAAAAGGCCCTCGCCGGCGAGGATCGGACCGTCGTGCTCATCGCGGGAGGCAAGGACAAGGGCTTCGAGTTCGACAGCGTCACCGACCTCGTCGCGAAGAAATGCCGCTGCGCCGTCCTGCTTGGCGACATGGCCGGCCGCATCGAGGCCCTCTGGGGCAAGCGGATCGCCTGCATCAATGCGGGGCGCTCGCTCGAACGCGCCGTCCACTCCGCGCGCAGCAATGCGCGGCCCGGGGACATCGTCCTGTTCAGCCCGGGCACCAGCAGCTTCGACATGTTCAAAAACTACGCCGATCGCGGCAACCAGTTCCGCTCCCTCGTCCAATCACTCAACCCAACCAACTCCTGACCATGAAAAAACTACTCCAGCAATTCCGCCGGCTCTTCGTCCGGACGAAGAACTACAACGCCTCCCTCGCCCGCCCGGTGAGCCAGTCCACCTACGACGAGGACGACGACGGCAACCGTCTCTCGGGCGCATTCATCGTCGTCCTGTTGCTGCACATCATCGCTGTCGTGGGCGTGTTTGCGTTTGCGCGCATCAAGGAGAATCGGACCAGCCTCCTGCCCGCCGAGCCCTCCACGCAGACTGCGGCGAGCAAGACGGCCGCGGCAAAACCCGCGCCGCCCGTCGTGGCCACCGCGCCCGCGCCCGCCGCCTCGCTGGTTCCCGCCGTGCAGACGCTGAAGTCTCCCCAGACGGGCCCGCGTCCCGCGCACGTCGTCAAGCCGGGCGAAACACTCACCAAAATCGCCTTCGCCTACGGCGTCAGCGTCAACGACCTCGTCACGCTGAACAGACTGAAGAGCCAGGACGACATACAGGTCGGCCAGGCGATCGCCCTTCCCGAGAACAAACCCGCCGCAAAGCCCGTCACAGTCGCGGATGCCAAGGCTCCCGCCGCGGTCACGCCCGGGCAAAAGCAATCGCCCGCGGCTCGCGACAAACGGACGACAAAAAACTACTTCGTGAAGGCCGGCGACACGGTTGTGAAGATCGCGAGGGAAAACGGCTGCACCTACGAGGAACTCGTGAAGCTGAACAACATCAAGGACCCGAAAAAGATCGTGCCGGGCCAGGTGATCAAACTGCCGCCCAGGAAAGGCTGAGCCGGCCCGCCCGATGCAAAAGCGCTTCGTGTTCATCAACGTCTTCCTGCTCGTGATCGCCGTCGCGGCGCTCGTGTCGCTGGGAATCGTCATGCTCACGAGCACCGGCGCGTATGCGCAGGACAATCGCGGCGACCCGAACTACTACCTCACGCACCAGTTCATGTGGCTGGGCGTCGGGACGGTGCTGTGCATCATCGCCGCGCTCCTCGACTACCGCTTGCTGGAGAAGAACTGGTGGCTGCTCTACGGGGCCGCAGTGGTGCTTCTTTGCTGCTGTTTCATCCCGGGCATCGGGAAATCCATCCATGGTTCGCGCCGTTGGATCGGCTTCGCCGGCCAGACCCTCCAGCCCTCCGAAATCGCCAAACTGGCGGCGCTCGTCGGCCTCGCGTGGTGGTTCTCCAGGAAACAAACCGCAGCCCGCGGATTTCTCGACGGCTTCGTCTATCCGCTGCTGGGAATCGGCGCGCTCGTCGCGTTGATCGTCCCCGAGGTGGATCTCGGATCGTCCGTGCTCATCACCGGCGCCGGGCTGCTCGTCATGTTCGTCGCCGGCACACGGCTCCACTACCTCGCGTTCACCGGCGCGCTTGGTCTCGGGCTTCTCGCGCTGGCCATCTGGTTGCTGCCGGAGCGGACGGGCCGTTTTCTTGCGTTCATCAAGCCGGAGCAATACCACGCCGACGCCTACCAGCAGGTGCAGGGTCTCATCGCGATCGGCTCGGGCGGCGTGGGTGGCCTCGGGCTCGGGAGCGGGCGGCAGAAATCCGCCTACCTGCCGTTCGCGCACACCGATTTCATTTTCCCCGTCGTCGGCGAGGAACTCGGCCTGTTCTTCGCGCTCGCGGTCGTCTTCTGCTATCTCGTCGTCCTCGTCACGGGCATCGTCATCGCGACGCGGGCGAGCGACCGGTTCGGCCAGTTGCTCGGCTTCGGCATCGTCGCGCTGATCGCGCTGCAGGCCGCGATGAACATCGGCGTCACCACGATGGTCCTGCCGAACAAGGGCCTGCCGCTGCCGTTCATCAGCTACGGCGGCTCGAACCTCGCATTCTGCCTCGCTGGGATCGGCATCCTCATCAGCATCTACCGCCGCGGTTTCGGGGAGACTCCCGATCCCGACGGCCATCGTTTTCAAGCCAGGATCAAGAAGCGCAGGACCACCCGCCTTTAACCTATGAACACCGAGAACAACCACCCGCACAGCACCCGACCCAACCCCGGAGAGACGGAAAACTTCCGTCCGCCCGTCACCCGCTGGAACCTCCCGGCACCCCGCCTGCAAGGCGTCCGCTTCGTCGGCCCGGTCACCGCGGTCACGACGGTCGATTCGCCGATCCGGCCGAAGAAGACCAAATGAGATTCGTCATCGCGGCCGGAGGCACCGGCGGACACCTGTTTCCCGGCGTGGCCGTGGGCGAGGTTCTCCTCGCGCGCGGGCACGAGGTGATGCTGTTGATTTCCGAAAAGGAGATCGACGCCGTCGCCACGCGGGGCCGCGATGATTTCCGGATCGAGAGGATCGCAGGGATGGGAATGCCGAGGCTGCTCTCACCGGCGATTTTCGGATTCGCCTGGCGTTTCTGGCGGAGCCTCCGCCACTGCAAGGCGCTCTTCCGCGAGTGGGCGCCCGCGGCGGTGCTGGGCATGGGCGGCTTCACCTCGACCGCCCCGATTCTCGCCGGCCGCTCGCGCGGAGTGCCGGTGTTCGTCCACGAGTCCAACGCGATCCCGGGTCGCGCCAACCGGCTCAACGCGCGTTTCGTCACCAGCGTGCTGCTCGGCTTCGAGGAATGCAGACGGCATTTCCCCAAGGCGCGCTGCGAGGTCACGGGCACGCCGATCCGCAATGCGCTTCTCCGCCCGGTGGACAAAATCGCCGCGCTCACCCGCTTCGGGCTCACGCCGGGGCGGACGACGATGCTCGTGATGGGCGGCAGCCAGGGCGCCCACGGGATCAACACCGCGGCCGGCGGCGCGCTCCCGAAGCTGAAGTCCTATGCGTGGCAGGCGATCCACCTCTCCGGCGCGAAGGATGAATCCGCGACCCGCGCCGCGTACGAAAGCCACGGCGTGCCGGCCTCGGTGGCCGCGTTTCACCACCAGATGGAGGAGGCGTATGGCGCGTCCGACTTCGCCATCGCGCGCAGCGGCGCGGCGAGCCTCGCGGAACTTTCCCACTTCGGACTGCCGGCCATCCTGATCCCCTACCCCTTTGCCGCGGACGATCACCAGACGGCCAACGCGAAAATCTTCGAGGCCGCCGGGGCGGGCGTGCTGCTGAAGGAATCCGAGGCCACCGCCGACGGCCTGTCGCGGCAGATCGCCTCCTTCCTCGAGAGCCCGGAGAGGCTGGCCGCGATGTCCGGCTGCAGCCGCAAGCTCGCTCCGGAGCGCGCCGGTATTGCGAATCCAAAAAGTGACCCCCGATGAAACGCCCGAACCCGATCACCCTCGTCAGTGCCCTGCTGCTCCTCGCGGCGCCATCGCTGCGCGCGGAATTCCTCGTCCTGCGCATCGGTGAGAACACCGCGGAACGCATCAGCCACTGGGTCATCGCGGTCGCCGCGGTGATCGTGATCCTGACGTTGAAAGGTTCGCGCAACAAAGGAGGCGAAGGCAGCTAGCCATGGACGACACCGCACTGGCCCGATTTCTCACCACTGGCGGACGCCGCATCCACCTCATCGGGGTGGCCGGCTCCGGCATGAGTGGCATCGCGGGGCTGTGCATCGCCCTCGGGCATCAGGTGAGCGGAAGTGACAAGGCCACCACCGAGGAGACCGCGAGGCTCCAGACGCTCGGGCTCGATTTCTCCTCGCCCGCGGACCCGGAAAAGGTGCGCTCCTCGGAGCTGGTGATTTTCTCCTCCGCGATCAAGCCCGGCCACGCGGACTTCGACGCCGCGAAGCAGCTCGGCAAGCCGATGGTCCGCAGGGCCGACGCGCTCGCCGCGATCATGCGGCAGAAGCGCGGGATCGTCATCGCGGGCATGCACGGAAAGACGACGACCAGCGCGATGGCCGCGCACGTGCTGCGGGCCGGCGAGCTGAATCCCTCGCACTACGTTGGCGCGGAGATTCCCATCCTCGGCACGAACGCCCACTGGGATCCGGCGGGCGCATGGTTCGTCGCCGAGGCGGATGAAAGCGACGGCACGATCATCAATTACCATCCGGAGCACACCGTGATCCTCAACATCGAGGAGGAACACCTCGACTTTTATCCGGACCTCGCGGCCATCGAGCGCGTCTTCGAGCAGCTGCTCCGGCAGACGGCCGGCCTGGCGTTCTACTGCGCCGATGATCCGCACGCCGCCCGGATCTGCCGCACGCATCCGCGCGGCGTTTCATACGGGGAATCCCACGGGGCCTTCTACCGGTTCGAGGACGTCCACACGAAGGACTTCCAGTCGCACTTCGTGATCTCGCGCAGCGGCGAACTGCTCGGCGCGATCACCCTGAACGTCCCCGGCCGCCACAACGTGAGCAACGCGACGAGCGTCGTCGCGCTTGCCACCGAGCTGGGCGTGCCGTTCCCGAAGATCGCCGCCGCGCTCGAATCCTTCCGCGGCGCGCGCAGGCGCTTCGAAATCAAGTACCGCTCCAATCGCTTCATGGTCGTGGACGACTACGGCCATCACCCGACCGAGATCCGCGCGACGCTCGCCACCGCGCGCAGCACCGGGAGAAAGCGGGTCCTCACCATGTTCCAGCCGCACCGCTACACGCGGACGGCGGCGCTCAAGGAAGAATTCGGCCGCTCGTTCAAGGACACCGACATCCTCGTCGTCTCCGACGTGTATCCGGCGAGCGAGACGCCAATCCCGGGCGTGAGCGGGCAGACCATCGTGGACGCCATCGCAAAGGAGACCGGACAGGATGGCGTGAGTTTTCAACCCGATCGCCTGCTCATCGCCCGCGACATCGGCCAGATGCTCGGGGAGGGCGACCTCGTGCTTTCACTCGGCGCGGGCAACATCCACGAGCAGGGCGCCGTCATCGCCCGCGACGTGGCGATGCTCGATGAACTCCTGAACATCATGGGGCCGGGCACGATCCGGCTCTACGAGCCGATGTCGAAGCACACCACCATGCGCGTCGGCGGTCCCGCGCAATTCTGGTCGGAGCCCGAGACCGAGGAAGGCTTCGCGCGGCTCGTGCGTTTCACGACGGAACGGAACGTCCCGCTTTTCGTCATGGGGCGCGGTTCGAATCTCGTCGTTCGCGACGGGGGAATCGGCGGCGTGGTCGCGCATCTTGCGCGGGGGGAATTCAAGCGCCTCGAGATCCACGACAACCACATCAG
>JBEBGK010000993.1:0-1929 GCA_040081515.1 Chthoniobacteraceae bacterium | reverse complement strand
GGCGTGGGTCGACGAGGTCGTCCAGCGCGATGTGCATGGCGTCGCCGATGGCTTTCAGGATCAGGATGGATGCATTGCCGGCCCCGCTCTCGAGCTGCGCCAGATAGCGCTCCGACACCCCGGATGCCTCCGCCAGGACGCGTCGTGACATGCCGCGCTGGGCGCGCACTCTGCGCACACGCTCACCGAGCTGCCGCAGGTACTCCGTGGCGGCGTCAGGTGCGTTGTGGGCGAGTGGGCGCGGCGACATCGAATGGTGAAATAGTGCAGCAATGAAATCCGAGTGCTGCACAATAATGCAAGGACGCCGCGGCCTGCAAGATGACCATGCCGTGCGGGATCCACCGCGCTGTGCCCGGCGAGCGCGCTCGATATACTGCCGCGGTCGAGCGACCTGGGGGATTCGCGTGTCTCATCGATTTCGCGTGCCCGGGCACGCCAGGCTGCCATGAGCCTGCTCGCGCCGGACGAGCCGGCACCGGTGATCCTCGAGCGCGCCGAGTCCCCGGCGCCATTCGTCATCACCTGCGACCACGCCGGGCAACTGATCCCGCGGCGGCTCGGCGACCTCGGCGTCAGCGCGGCAGAGCGCGCCCGGCATATCGGCTGGGACATTGGCGCGCTCGGTGTCGCCCGCATGCTCGCCGTGCGTCTCGACGCTGTGCTGATCGCGCAGCGTTACTCGCGGCTCGTCATCGACTGCAACCGCCCGCCGGACAATCCCGACCTGTGCTGCGAACGCAGCGAGGCGACCGACATTCCCGGCAACCGCGGCCTCGACCTGCACGCGCGCGCCGAGCGGCTGGCCGCCATCCACGCGCCCTATCATGCCGCCATCGCCGCGGTGCTCGAGAAGCGGACGGCCGCCGGCCGCGCGAGCATCTACATGGCGGTCCACAGCTTCACGCCGCGCCACCACCGTGTCGACCGTCCCTGGCATGTCGGGGTCGTTCACGGGCGCGATGTGCGCCTGGCTACGCCCTTGCTCGAGCGCCTGCGCGCGGAACCCGGCATCGTCGTCGGCGACAATGAGCCGTACTGCATCGACGAGAAGGATCACGGCATTCCGGCGCATGCCGAAGCGCGTGGCCTGCCGCATGTGCTGCTTGAATTGCGGCAGGATTTGATTGCGTCCGTCGGCGGTCAGCAGGCGTGGGGCGAGCGTCTCGCCGCCGCGCTCGCGGACGCGTCGCGCGGCCTGTGAAGGTGCTCCAGTGACGTCAGTTGTTCCTGGGCAAATTTTTTCTTGCAATATTCGGCGAAGTGATTAAAGTCTCGCCCTCCCGTGTGTGACTGGCGGCGTAATTCCAGCTGTGAGGAGGTGAACCAAGCCGTTTCATGACCTCGGCCAGGTCCCGTGGCGCAAGCCCGGACCGACTGGGCGCAGGACCACGTTTGTCCTGCGGAACTTTCTACCTTTCTGGGTGGGGGTTTTATGCGATGTCTGAACATCAGCCAATCTGGGGTCAACACCTCATTCTCGATCTCGCGGGTTGTCCGTCAGCCCTTCTGAAGGACGCCGAGCACCTGCGCAAGTGGGTGAAGGAACTCGTCGACACCATCAAAATGAAAGCCTATGGCGAGCCTCAGCTCGAGCACTTCGCCACGCATTCATTTGACGCGGCCGGGTTTACCCTGCTGCAGCTCATCGAGACTTCGAACATCTGTGCCCACTTTGCCGAAAATCTCGGCCAGGTGTACATCGATATCTTCTCGTGCAAGACCTTCAGCAACGAAGACGCCGTGGCCGTGTGCCGCAAGTACTTCGAACCTGAAATCGTCGAACAGCACGTGCTCGAACGTGGACGCTTCCCAGCCTCGCTGAAAAAGGCGAGTTGAGGATGGCGGACAAGTTCATCGAAAACCTGTACCCCGGGCAGGTTTTCCAGGGTTTCCATTACGACGAAATCCTGTACGAGGCCCAATCGC
>JBEBGK010000133.1:0-7659 GCA_040081515.1 Chthoniobacteraceae bacterium | reverse complement strand
AGGCCTGCCATCGCATCGGCTCGACCGGCGTGGACTTCGGCCCCGACCTCACGGCGTTTGGCAAACAGCAGACGCGCGAAGTCATCGCGCAGGCGCTTGCGAATCCTTCCGCGGAAATTTCGCACGGCTTCGAGGGCATCACCGTCAAGACGAAGGACGGCCTCACCATCACCGGCATGGTCCTCTCGGATGGCGACCCGCTGCTCATCAAATGCATGGGCGGCCTCGTGCAGACCGTGCCGCGCTCGCGCATCGAATCCGTGAAGCCGCTCGGCCGCTCGCTCATGTATGACGCCGCGCAACTCGGCCTCGATGCCCAGCGGATCTCGGACATCGCAACTTACCTCAAGAGCCTCTGACCCCGGAGCCAACCGGGAGCAAAGCCACGATTTGGAAAAGCCGTGGAGCGGGTGGAGGGAATCGAACCCTCGTATGCAGCTTGGGAAGCTGCCGTTCTACCATTGAACTACACCCGCGTTAGCACGCGCGAATTGCTACTGCCACGATACGATATCATCCGGCGCTTCGCTCGAGCCGGTTTTGCGAAATCTGTTCTCGTAGCCCTTGCCGCCGCGCTTGTTGTCCTTGCCGAGTGAAAAGGCGGTGGCGGACTGGCGGACGACGTTGGCGGTGTCGGCCAGATCGGAAAAGAACTTCCCCAAATTAATCTTCTCCTCTCCGGTGGCGTCGAGCACCACGCAATATTGCGCGCCCCACGGGTCCATGAGCTGGCCATCCTTGCCTCCGCCGAAATCGCTCCCGTCGCAGAAGCCGCTGCGGGGATTCTTCGGGTCCTTGGCCTTCGGGCCCTCGTAATACTGTTGCTGGCGTTTGTTCAGCTTGTGGTCGGTATTCACGCCGCGGCTGATCTTCCGCAGGATGTCGAAAAGATCGCTGTTGTTCGCCTTGCAGTTGCCGTTGGTGATGTCTCCAAAGGAATAGAAGTCGCCGTCCTGCGCGGTCGTCACGGGCGGATACTTGCCGTAGTCGTTGTAGTAGCTTTTGCAGGCGCCCACGATGCCGCGAACGGTCGTCGCCGCCTCCGCACGCCGGGCCTGATCTTTCGCCCCTTGAAGCGCCGGGAAGAGCAGCCCCATGAGCACCGCGATGATCGCGATGACGGTCAGGAGTTCGATGAGGGTGAACGCCGATTGGGTCGGGCGGAAAGGGGAGGGGTTGGCGTGCATGTTCGTGTTTCTGGTGAAAGGATTAGCCCGCTCGCTGCGACTGACAACCAAAATTCTGCCGCACCAGGATTCTCCCGTTATCGAGAAGATTCCCCTTGCCGATCGCCGTCCTCCGGTTATTGTCCCGTCTTCAAATCGCGGGGTGGAGCAGCCCGGTAGCTCGTCAGGCTCATAACCTGAAGGTCGTAGGTTCAAATCCTACCCCCGCAACCAATTCCCTCTCAGGGAATTACGTAGTATCTGGTCAGTCAGTTGACACGCCAAAGAGGGGTGTGCATGACAACCGCATGACAAAATCGGGCCGGAAGCGGCCCGGACGGAAAGTGGTCCGTGTGAAATTTGGCTCTGCCCACGTGCCGATTTACCAAGGGTCAGTTCGTGGCGGCACGAGGTTCACGGTTTCCTTCTACCAGAACGGCCGCCGCATTCGGCGGACCTTTGATTCGCTCGCGAAAGCGACGGAAGAAGCGCGCACGGCGGCGATGAAGATTCAGCAGGGCTTGGCAGAAGTTGCGGATATGCGCGTCGCGGACCGGCAGAACTATTTCGCGGCCACATCCCTGCTCGAAAGCCTTTCGGTTCCGCTGGTCGCCGCGGTCGAGGAATACGTGCGATGTCGCGAACTGCTCGGCGGCTCACCTTTGCTCTCGGCAATCGAGGAACACGTCCGCAGGACGAACGGCCTCCGCATGGGCGCGAGCGTGGCAGACGTGCTCAAGGAGTTCTTGGAGGCGAAGTAGGAAGACGGCGTGAGCAAGCGCTACCTGGCCCAACTCCGCAGCGATCTAAATCGGTTCGCGGAATTCTTCCGCTGTCCGATCCTCCATGTGAAATCCGAGCAGATCGACGAGTGGCTGCGCAGCCTCAAGGTCGCGCCACGCACGCGCAATGGCACGCTCACGTCTGTGCGCACGCTGTTCTCGTTCGCCAAGAGCCGGTCGTATCTGCCGAAGAACGAAATCACCGAGGCGGATGCGCTGAACAAATCGAAGGTCGGCGACACCGACACCGTGATCTTCGAGCCCGCGGTGATGCGCAAACTCCTGAACGCGGCGTCACCGCAACTCATCCCCTTCCTTGCCATCGGCGCCTTTGCTGGTCTGCGTTCGGCGGAAATCGCGAGGCTCGAATGGAGCGCGATCAACTTCGAGCGCGGCATTATCGAGATTCGTGCGGGTCAGGCGAAGACAGCATCCCGTCGCATCGTGCCCGTTAGCGACAACCTCCGCGCGTGGATCGAATCACTCGCCCGCAAGGGGCCGGTCATCCACACGCCCGAGCTCTACCGCGACGTGTCTGCGCTCGCGGCGAAGCTTGGCATCGAATGGCCGCGCAATGTTTTGCGCCACTCCTACATCAGCTACCGGCTCCCCATCGTGAAGATGCCGGTGACGGATCGCTCGCTCGTGCTCGAGCTCGTGCTCGATGGCGCCTACTACACGAACCTGCTCGGCGATGATGTGGTGGCGAAGGGCTTCGTTCCGCAGGTCGTGCAGCCTGGCATCATGGACGCGATGATTCGCCGTCTCGCCGGCTTCGACCTGCACGAGACGGTGATCCTGCCGGAGAACGGCGAGAAGCTCATCGGCTTCGCGGCGCACCCGAGCGGCATGGCCGTGGCGATGCGCTATCTCGTCCCGGCCGCCAACTACGACGAAGCAGGTGCCATCACCGACCCCGAGACGGGCCTCACGTTCGGCTACCTGCGCTATGGCGAAGTGCAGAGCAATCGCGTGTTCGTCACGGTGGAGTGCCTCTACGGGTTCAAGACGGCGCTGGCGGATGGGATCAAGCGGATCGTGGGGGTGTAGCAGAGTAGCCCACGACCAAGCCACGCCCGCGCACGTTTGCGATTCGTCACGAATTAACCAGCCGCGCCGACTCTGGATCGTAGCGGAAGTTCTCGATCGTGCCGTCCTTCAACTTCTCAATCGCTTCCTCAATCACGGCAAATGGGACAAGAAACCACTCCCGCGGTTCCACTTGAAAACCGAAACGGTCCTTCAACTCGAAATCCAATCGCGCGGCGGCGAAGAATTTGTGAAGCAACGCCTCCAGCCGCTTCCGATTGATGTTTGACAGCTTGAAGGTCGCGACGATTTCCACATCTGCCAGCAGATACGTCGGATCTTTCTTCGCATTGACGATGCGCGCTTTTACGTCGCCTCCGGTCACACCGATTTTATGCAGGACCAACCGATTCTGCGCGACGAACGGATGCTCCGACTTGCTCCGCAGCACGTAGATGTAGCCAGTCGGGAGGTCATCCTCTTCCTCATCATCCGAAAAGAGCGGACCGAGACTCGGATCGCTGATGCGACGGCTGTTCTTGTCCTTGTTCAAGGCGCGCTGGAGCGAACGAACGAGCAGGTCGCTCTCGGTGCCGTTGTCGTAAACGACGCGAAGCCTGCGGTCGGGACGCCCATAGTCACTGACAAACGGATCGCCCATGTCGGCGACGATGATTTTCTGCCCATCAAGAATGAAGAAATCGCCCTTCTTCACCGCCGCATTTTCTTTGTATTTCAGCGTCCTCCGTTCTCCCGCCTGCAAATCTCGTTGCAGCTTTTCGAAGGTCGGGCGGTATTTCTCAAAGTCACGGCAAGGATTCCGTTGCGCAATTTCCTCCGCTGCCTTGATCTCTTCTCGTGGTCGCACGTGAACGAGCTGGGCCACATCCTCTGCCGGTGCCGTCTCCACTCCTAAAGCGGCCAACAGGTCCTCATCGCTGGTTCCCTCCTGAACGCGACTTGATTCGCCTCCGCTTTCTGTGCGGAGAAACCCACTGGCATCCGAATCTCTCAGCACCTCGCGGCATTCAGCAGAAGCGCGGATGCGATCCAGCCTCACGGCGTAAAGACGCTCGAAAATGTCGCGGCCTTCCCCGTGTTCGGGCAAGCGGCCATGCTCCCGGACGAACCGCTCGATTTCTTCAAATCCCGCGATGATCCGTTGCTCCTTCGCTGTGCGCCCTCCGATCGGGGCGGCTTCCGCCTCCACGCCGAGTTCTCCCAGCAGTTCCAGATCGTCGTCGGTAATGTCTTTAGCCATTCTTCCCCTCCTTGGCCTTTCGTTGCAGGAAAGCAATCCCCTCTGCCATCCGCTTCTCCCAAGGATCAACGGCAGTCAATGAGGGTAGGCGTCCTTTCTCCTGCTTAAATCGCAGCGCGCGCTTCGCTAGGTCACGGGCATCTTCGATCGTCAAATTGATGCGTCTCGCGGCGATGACTTCCGCAACTTGTCTCAGTCGCTCTTCGCCCATGGATTTCGCGAGAATAGCGTAGGCTTCGCCGAACGGGTTGATCCGGTCGATCAAATCAATATCGAGTTCTGTGACACTGAGGGCAAACTTCCGCACACCCTCGATGAGCGCCGTGTTCTTCGATGCCTCGGAATCGCCGCCGGTCAGTTGCTTCTTCGCCTCCTGCACCACGTTCAGCGCGGCAATCGCGTGCTGCCGGACTGCCTCTTGGTCTTCCTCGGCCAAGTGGGGGTAAGCCTCCTTCACGATCTTGCCCATGCGGACCTGAGTCAGTTCTTCCGGCACCAGCTCCTTGTCGAACATGCCGCGCTCGATCGTCTGCTTGTCCTGCACAAAGGCGGTGATCAGCTCGTTCAAGTCCTCGCGGCAAATGCGCCCTGCCTCCGCAGTCTTGGGCTCGGCGAGACCTTTGATCTCCATCTGGATGCGGCCCGTTTCCGCGTTGACCCCGACGTTGCACTTTCCGGGATCATAGCCGCCCTCACCGTAGTCGAAGCCGGGGGTTGGTTCATTGTTCGGATTCTTGGGTTTGAACTCAAAGCGCGGCGCGAGCACCTGCTCCATGAGCAGGCTGGCGGCGATGGCCTTGAGCGTGTCGTTCACCGCCTCGGTGACGGCGGCTTCGCTGGCGTCCGGTTCCGCGATGAGATTGGTGAAGCGGGAACGGAGCTTGCCGGGAGCGTCGCGAGTAGCGCGGCCGATGATCTGCACGATCTCCGTGAGGCTGGATCGGTAGCCGACCGTCAGCGCGTGTTCGCACCAGATCCAATCGAACCCCTCCTTCGCCATGCCGAGCGCAATGATGATATCCACGTGATGCCGGTTGTCCTTCTGCGTCGAGTCCCTCAGCGCAGCGGCGACGCGCTCCCGTTTCGCCGAATCGTCGTCCACGAGGTCGGCGATCTTCAGCACTCGTCCCTCCTTCGTTTTCACAAGCTGGAACCCCGTCTTCGGATCGTTGCCCTGCCATTCGCCGAGTTCGTGGAGGATGTGTTCGACCTCCTTGATCTTGTCGCCGAGGCTTTCGCGGGAATTGACGTTCGGAATGTGAATGATCGTCTTTTCCAGCGGATTAAGCACGTTCAGGATCTCGTCAGTGTATTGCCCCGCGTAGAAGTAATACCCGATGTCGAGCTGCTTCAGGTATTGGTAGCCGTTGAGCTGCTCGTAATACGTGTAGGTCACGGTCTCGAACTTCGACTCGTCCTCTGGGTGCAGCACCGCCTCGGCATCGCCGCGGAAATAGGAGCCCGTCATCGCCACAAGGTGCGCCTTGTCCCGCGCCATGAACTGCCGCACATGGTCCCCGAGCCGGTTGTCGGGATTGGCGGAGACGTGGTGGAACTCGTCCACGGCGATCAGGCGGTCATCGAAAGCCGCCACGCCGAACTTCTCCACGGCGAAACGGAAGGTGGCATGGGTGCAGACCATCGTCTTGTCTCCGCTCTCCAGAAACTTCTTCACGGACTCCACCTTGCCACCGTTGTCTGATCCTGGCGCGTCGCAGAGGTTCCACTTTGGCTCCACCTTCCAATCCGCCCAAAACCCAAACTTACTGAGCGGTTCGTCATGGAAACTGGCACCGATGGTTTTCTCCGGCACCACGATAAATGCCTTCTTCAGTCCTTGGTTATATAACTTATCCAGTGTAATAAACATCAACGCACGGCTTTTCCCTGATGCCGGTGGAGACTTGATCAGCAGATATTGCTCTCCACGTTTTTCATACGCACGTTCCTGCATCGCACGCATACCCATCTCATTGGCCTTAGTGGAACTGCCATTGCAGGCGTAGGTGACGGAGACGGAAGGAATGGAGACGGGATTGCTCATGCTTCAGAAGATTGCGTTTTGCCGGCGGGTGCTTTCGACGTCGCGGGCTGCCGAGAGGTCATTTGGGTGTAAAGCTCGAAGAGCTTTTCCAGCCGCTCGGTGTCGTTCTTGAAGCGGCGGCCAATGTAGATCCGCTCCAGCGTCTCGTCGTTGCGCTCGTGGGATTCGCGCAAGTTGGCGGGCATCGTTTCGGGATCGTAAAGGTCGGCAATCGTCGCCGGGAAATGCGCCTCGCGCGCCAGCAGGATGTCCTCCGCGCAACGGGTCAGGTCGGCCTTATTTTTCTCCGTGAGCGCGGGGACGGGAAAGGTGTTCCAGCCGAGAGTGTTTGAGTAGGAGAAGTCGGTTCGCATACGCACGCAAACTGTGCCGATCCATACCCAATGAATGCGGGAGGCGATGAGTGCCATGTTCCAGAGCGGGGCATCGTAGAGGGCGAAGTTTCGATCACCAATCACGGCGTCATTCGTGAGGTAGCCCACCGGAAGGTAAGGCCTGTTCTCCGAGCTGACTCGCGGTGTGATGATGACGGTCCTGGTGGCCAGGCGTGGCGTTTTGAATTGATGTGGCCGGGTCGCCATCCTTCGGGCGTAGGCGTCCTTGCTGCTGAGGCGAGAGGTGCGCACTCGTTCAATTCGTTCATTAACAGATTCGGTGCTTTGGGCGAGGGCGAGATCTTCATCTGCAACCCAAACGCAGAATCGTGTTTCTCCATTGATGAACTCTTTGGATCCGAAGAAGCGCCTCACGAGCCGATTTCGCGCAGGGCGATCAAGCGCCATTTGCTCGAGTTCGTGAGAACGGAGAGTTAAGTGCCCTCCATCGTCCGCCTTGTTGCCAAAATCCATGACACTCACCTGAGTGAGAGGTGACATGGCTTTGCTGACAATGACATCAGGGCCGGACACCAAATAGGCATTGATGTTAGCAACATTCCTAGTGACCGTTTCGCCGTCTGAAGTTTCCTGAAAAAGACGGCGCTGCGACAATGGTCTGCGCGTAATGCCGACGATGACAACGGTTACTCCCGCGTTGTGGCTTGCTAAGTTCGCCCACTTAAAGGAGGTGTGCGCAAAAGCGATCCTGTTCCCGGTCGCAAAGAGCAGCGGCCACAAAAATGGAACCTGTTGCCCTTGGCAGATTGAGTTCGTAGCCACAAAGGCCGCAATCGAATCAGTCTGCATTCCATAGTCGGCCGCCTTCATGAACCACCCTGCCACGTAGTCGAGCGCTCCCCAGGTCTTTGTTCGGCCTTCGAAGATTCGCCTAATGTCTGCCTTCTGCTCTTTCGACTGCCACGTTGATCCCAAATACGGCGGATTCCCACAGATGTAAGTCTCCCCTCCTTCATTTTCGAAATCGATCTCCGCCTGATCC
>JBEBGK010000992.1:0-1932 GCA_040081515.1 Chthoniobacteraceae bacterium | reverse complement strand
AAGCCGGACCTCGCCGCGGGCAGCGTGCGCGACCGGATCACCGCCGCGGGTGCGTTGCCGGACAGCGTGGAGATCTTCGTCGCCACGCAGGGGGAAGTGAGCCCGCGGTTTGCGGTGGGTGGCGGCTCGTAGCCGCGCCTGTCAAAGCGCGGGCGGACTTCCGCGGATCACGCCGGCCCTGATCCATCAGCCCGCGCTCTCACGAGCGCGGCTACGACGGCGGGATCCTCCAGCGTGCGCTCGGCGCCGGGGTGGAAATAGATCTCCGTGATCCCACCGGGCGCATGTCGCAGCGCGCGATCGATCTCCGCCGGATCCATCCTCCCGCTCTTGCGCAGGCCGAAGACGGCATCGGCAAATCCGATCCCCGCCGCCCGCAGCGCAGGCTCCGCGCGCCGCGAGAGCATCGAGAAAATCCACGGCAGAAACGCGGGCGGTCCCGGTTCGCGGACCAGCCGCATGAAACGGAATCCGTGCTCGCGCGCGACCGGCAGCGTCGCCGCAAACACCGCCGGATGCAGATGCAGGTGCATGTGGCCATCCCAGCAGGTCGCCGGGAATTCCAGCGCGCGGAACCGGGCGAACTGCGCGGCGATCTCCCGGCGCATCCGGGCGCGCGCACCGGGAAACAGCGCGAGCCTCATCCCGGCCGCCGCGGGCGAGCGCCCCATCGCCGCGCCATCGGAGGCGCGTCCGTCGCAGAGCGCGAGATGCAGGCCCACGCGCAGCTCCGGATTGCGCCGCGCGATCGCCGCCGCCTCCTCCGCATGCGGCTCGTTCACCATCAGGCCCGCGTGATTCAAGGCGCCCGCGCGATGCCACGCTTCGATCGCCGCGTTCACCGCGGGGCTCCGCCCAAAATCGTCGCCCGTCAGGATGAGCCGGTGGGCGGGAAAATCACGCATGGCGGGAGACGCGCATCCACGCGCACGGAGCGCGAGTTTCACCGGCGGAGTTCTCTGGCATGGACGTTTGTCAGCAGGATGGCTACGGGACCGCAACGCCAATATCCATGACCGGCCCGCCACCATCGCCATCCGCCATCATCGCGCTGTGCCTCGGGGCGGCCGGCGCGGTGCTGCACGTGATCGCGGCGATCCGGCTTCGCGGCCATTTCCGGCGCGCCTCACCATCGCAGCCGGGGGAACTTCCGCCGCTCACGCTGTGGCGCACGGTGAAGCCCGGCGTGCCGGAACTCGCGCGGAAGCTCGACGCGCTCGTCGCAGCCAGCCGGACGGACGATCAGATTCTCATCGGCGCGGATTCCGGATCGCCGGAACTCGCCGCGTGCGAGGCGTTGCGCGCACGGCATCCGGAACGTGCGATCGTGGTCGTCGCCTGCGAACCCGATCGCGCCGCAAACCCGAAGATCTCGAAGTTCATCCAGATGACCCCGTTCGCCGTCCACGAATGCTGGCTGCTCACCGACAGCGAGGCGATGCTCGACGCGGAGTTCGTCGCGGGATTCCGCGCCGAGTGGGCGGCATCCGGTGCCGATGCGCAGACCGCCGGATACCGGTTCACCGGGCTGCGCACCGGCGCGCAGATCCTCGATGCCGCGCCTCCGCTGCTCACGCTCTGGCCGGGGCTGATGCTTGCGGGCCGCATCCGTTTCACGCTCGGCGCGTGCAATGGCGTGAAAGCCGCGGACATCCGCGCCATCGGTGGCTGGGAGGTGCTCGCGGACGAACTCGCCGAGGATCACCGGCTCGGGGCGCTTCTTGCCGGCGCGGGAAAGCGAATCCGCCTGAGCCGCCACGTGGTCACGCTCGACAGCGATCCGCCGGATTGGAGCGCGTTCGCGCGCCACCAGCATCGGGCCGCGGTGACGTATCGCGCGGCGGCGCCGGCAGGCACGCTCGGGCTGCCGTTGCTCCACACGCCCGTGCTCGCCGCGGCAATCACGCTGCTCCATCCGGCTTGGTGGAAATG
>JBEBGK010000991.1:0-1933 GCA_040081515.1 Chthoniobacteraceae bacterium | reverse complement strand
GGCGGCCCTCCTCCTTGTAGAAGTCCGCGGTCTTGCGCGCCGCGACCAGCCAGGCCTCGAGCAGCGAAGTCTCGCCGTCCTTGTCCATGTCCGCCGCTGGGTCGGCAATCGACTGCGCAAGGTGCCCGCCGAAGCGCGCGTAATTGTTCTCCGAGCCGCTCCTCGTCGCCGAGACCACGACACGTCCCGGAGCCGAGAGCGGCTTGAGCCACGCGCCACTCGCGGAGAAGCCGCACACGGCGACCACCGGCCGCTGGATTGGCCGGAGCCATTCCACAAGCTCCGACACGCCGAGATCGTCGCCGCGAACGTTGAACTTCGGCTCCTTGCCATCGGAGGTGCCGTGACCCAGGAACACCAGCCAAAGTTCCATCGATCCTTCCTTGCGCTCCGCCTCGATGAGCGATTTCAGCCGCTTTCGATCCGCCTCGCTCGACGGATCCAGCCCGACCGTTTCGATCTTCACCCCGCCCGCCCGCGCAGCCTCCTGCCAGTTCGCGGCCCATTTTGAAAATAGGCCCGTGAATTTTTCCTCACCAACGGCGCCGATGACGAGAATCATCGAGGCGCGCTCCGGCGCTTCCTCCGCAGAGCTCCGCGCGACCGCCATCAGTGTGAGAGCCAGAAAACCAGCGGCGGATCTCCACCAACCGCGCGAGCCGGTCCCACACGGTCTCTCCACCGTTCCCGGTGCATAATCGGATCGGACGCAGTTCATCATGCGAGTCCGAATTTCCGGCGCAGGCCCCATTCGCCAAGGAAAAACGCGAGCGCGATCAGGAACACCCATGGCGTGTGCCACAGCGGTTCGGTCACGGTTTCATTCACCGGCGCCCGGCGTTCCGGCATTTTGCGCACGAGCGCCTCGAGCCGATCGGGGGAGACAACCTCGCCACCGGTCCGCTTCGCGATGTCGTCCATCAGGGCGCGATTCGGAACGAGCGCACGGAACTCGGAACCATCCATGTTCGTACTCCAGCCGGTCTCGGCGGTTCCCGCGCCGGCTCCCGAATCGTTCGTCACGGAGGCGGTCACGCGATATCCGCCGCTCTCCCGCGGGAAATACTCGGCGGTGTAAAGGCCCGGCTCGGTCGTGGATGCCTCGGCGGGCAGGTCGATCATGGCATCCGGCCCCGTCGCGCCGGCTCGCTGGATCTTCACCGTCACCGTGGCGTTCTCGACAGGCTCGAATGCCGGCGTCCGTGCGCGGACTTCGAGCTTCACCGACTGGCCATCGGTCCGTGGCTCCGCGCGGACCTCGGTGAGACCGGGCACATCCGCAACCAGCCAACGGAGAATCTGCCGCCACGAACGACCGAGATCCTTCTGGCCCTGCTCGTCGCCAAGGCCGCCCTGCCAGAAATCGCCGACGAGCATCGCTCCGGTCCGTCCGCGGCCAAAACGCTGCGTCACCAGCGCCGGATGATCCTTTTGCCCGTCGTTCACGACCGCGAGCACACTCGCCGCGGGCTTCACGCCGCCACCGCGGTTCAGCACATCGAAATGCGCCTGGCCGGAAAGCCGCTTGCGTTCCTCGGCCTCGCTCGTGCGCAGGCGGATCCACGGCTGCAACCATCCTTCGCGGGTCAGCGACCAGTGCAGCGCATCCGCAGGCTCGCTGACCTTCGCGGCGAGATACACCGGCAGCATCTCGCCGATCGCGGTGCGCGCGAATTTTCCGTCCGAAAATGACTCCGCGCCGCCGAGCATGAGAAAGCCGCCGCCGCGTTCGCTGACGAACCGCTGGAGCAGGGACATCTGGTCCGCGCTGAAGAATTCCGCCTCCACGTCGTCCACGATCACGGCGCGGTAGCGGAACAGATCCTCCGGAGTGTTCGGAAAGCCGCCGATCAGCTCCGCCTCATTCTCCGTGGCCAGGCGCACCAGCACCGGCTTGTCGGAGCGCTCCACGTCCTCCTTGGACTGGTGCCCA
>JBEBGK010000990.1:0-1933 GCA_040081515.1 Chthoniobacteraceae bacterium | reverse complement strand
GGATGCACCTTATCAGCAACTCTCCGTAGCCGCCGACGCGAACGACGACGATCCGAAAGCCGCCCGCGCACGCCTGACCGCAGTCCTCGCGGATCTGAATCCCACGGCGGGCAAAACCGACGGCGCCGGTGGTGCGAAGAAGGCCGGCAAGAAAGCGAAAAGGAACAAGGCGCAGCAATGAGGCCCTGCCTAAAACTTCTCGCTGCCGGAATGCTGACTCAGACGGCTGCTTTGAATGCAGCCGATGTTCTCTCAGCCTTGTGACGCAAGTTCATCGACCACCGACTAGATATCCGTGAAACGCATCCTGCCCATTGCCACATTCCTCCTCACACAACTTGCCTGCGCCCTCGACGCATACGGGGCACAGCCAGCCGTTGGCAGACCCAACATCATCCTCTTCCTCGCGGATGATCTCGGCTACGGCGACCTCGGGTGCTACGGGCATCCGATCATCAAGACGCCCAACCTCGATGCCTTTGCGAAGCAGGGCGTGAAGCTCACGAATTGCTACGCAGCCAGCGCGGTTTGTAGCCCGTCGCGCTCGGCGCTGCTCACGGGGCGGACGCCGCATCGGAATGGCGTTTACACTTGGATCGCGGAAGGCGGCGAGGTGCATCTGCGCACGAGCGAGATCACATTGCCGAAGCTGCTCAAGGGCTCGGGCTACACGACTTGTCACAGCGGGAAGTGGCACTTGAACGGGCTCTTCAACAACCCCGCGCAGCCGCAACCGGGCGACCACGGTTACGACTGGTGGATGGCCACGCAGAACAACGCCGGCCCGTCCCACGAGAACCCGAGCAACTTTGTCCGCAACGGGCAGACTGTCGGTCGACTGGAGGGATACTCCGCGCCGCTCGTCGCCGGCGAGGCCATCACGTGGCTGAAGGAAAAGCGCGACGCGTCGAAGCCGTTCTTCCTCGCGGTGTGGACGCATGAGCCGCACTACCCGATCAAGTCGGACCCGAAATTCAAGGCGCTCTATCCCGACCTCGCCGACGATGTGCAACGCGAGCACCACGCGAATGTCACGCAGATGGACCACGCCTTTGGCATGCTCATGAAGTCGCTCGACGAGCAGAAGCTCGCGGACAACACCTTCGTGTTCTTCACCTCGGACAACGGCCCCGAGGGCGACGGCATCAAGTCGCCAGGGCGCGGCTCCAGCGGCGGACTGCGTGGCCGTAAACGCGACATGCACGAGGGCGGCATCCGCGTCCCCGGCCTCGCGCGCTGGCCTGGCCACATCAAGCCCGCCACCACGAGCGACGTGCCCGTCATCGGCAGCGACATGTTCCCCACGATGCTCGCCATCGCCGGAGTGAAGCCACCGAGCGACCGCGTACTCGACGGCGTGAATGTCCTCGCCGCACTCGAAGGCACGGCGACGAAACTTGAACGCCCGCAGCCGCTCTACTGGCGTCTGCTCATGGCACCGAATGCGAAGGTCGCGATGCGCGTGGACGACTGGAAGATTCTCGCGAATGCGGAACTCACCGAATTCGAACTCTACAATCTCGCGTCAGACGTGAAGGAAACCACCGACCTCAAGGACAAGGAACCGCAGCGCTTCGCCGCGATGCGCGAGCAACTCATCAAGCACAACGCGACCATCGACGCGGAAGGTCCCGATTGGTGGAAGCGTCTGAGCCCGAATGGAGGAAAGGCGAAGGACGGCCGGCCTGCGAAGAAGGGGAAGTAAACCCAATCCCGGACGATGAAAAACATTCGTCTTTGCATCCTGCTGTTGCCCGCAGGCGCGTGAAACCCACGGACTTCGCGAATGGCGAGCCGTCCCGTTCCGGCAAGGCCCCCGCCGGACTCGCATCACGACTCCCGGTTCGATGCAGGACGCGCACCCCGGCCTCCGCCTGCTTTCGCGCTCGCCGGGCTGGCGCCGTCTCACCAAGGATGCTGCCGTGCACACGAT
>JBEBGK010000989.1:0-1937 GCA_040081515.1 Chthoniobacteraceae bacterium | reverse complement strand
GGTGAGCGGCTAGTGCCGGAAAAGAACAGGCTTTCCGTCTCGAACGGAGGGGACTCGACTCCGCTCGTGCTCGACAAGGAGTTCCGCACGCTGGCGTTCAGCGACGACGGGGAGGCGCAGGGCGAGTTGGTCTTTGCGGGTTACGGACTGAGCGTCCCCGAGGCTCCCGGGCAGGCGCGCTACAACAGCTACGACGGCATCGATGTGAAGGACAAAATCGTCCTCATCCTCCGCTACGTGCCGGAGGACGTGGAGCCTGCGCGGCGCGCGCATCTGAACCGTTACGGAGGCCTGCGCTACAAGGCGATGATGGCCCGTGAGCGTGGCGCGAAGGCGGTGCTCGTGGTAACCGGTCTGAATTCGCCGAACGCGGGCGAGCTTCTGCCGCTCGCGGGCGACGGCAGCAGCGCGGGCAGCGGGATCATCGCGGCGTCCATCAGTGGCGATGTGGCGGCGGCGCTGCTCTCGCCCGGCGGGAAAAATCTGAAGGATTTGCAGAAGGCGCTTGATAACGAGAACCCGCATGCCGAGGTCGGCTTCGTGCTGCCGAAGGTGAAGGTGAAGATCGCCACGAGCGTGGAGCACATCCACAAGATGGATCGCAATGTCGTCGGCTGCATTCCCGGCGATACGGACGAGTGGATCATCGTCGGCGCTCACTACGATCACCTCGGGCTCGGCAAAGGGAACTCGTCCCTCGCCCGCACGGGCGAGGAGGGAAAAATCCACTACGGCGCGGATGACAACGCGAGCGGCACGGCGGCAGTCATCGAGATTGCGGCGGCTCTCAACAAGGATGCGCCGAAGCCGAAACGCGGGATCATTTTCGCCCTCTGGAGCGGCGAGGAGATCGGGCTCATCGGATCGCATTCCTTCGTCGAGAAGCCGCCGGTGGAGCTGGCGAAAGTCGTCGCGTATGTGAATTTCGACATGGTCGGGCGGTTGAAGGAGAACAAGCTCACCATGCAGGCTGTCGGCTCGTCGAAGTCGTGGCTGCGCCTGCTGGAAAAGCGCAACGTCGCCGCGGGCTTCCAGCTCGGATTGCAGGAGGATCCGTATCTTCCCACCGACGTGACGAGCTTCTACCCCAAGCGCGTCCCGGTTCTGAATTTCTTCACCGGCTCGCACGAGGACTATCACCGGCCCAGCGACACCGCGGACAAGATCAATTACGAGGGACTCGAGCGCATCGCGCGGTTCGCCGAGGCCATTGTGCGCGATGTGGCGATGGCGTCCGAGCGGCCCGACTTCTCGCGCGTCGAACGCAAGGAGCAGGGCGGGGGACGCGACACGATGCGCGCCTATCTCGGCAGCATTCCCGACTACGCGACCGAGGTGAAAGGCGTGAAGCTGAGCGGCGTTCGCGGCGGCAGTCCGGCCGAGAAGGGCGGGCTCAAGGGTGGCGACGTGATCGTGGAATTCGGCGCGCAGAAGATCGCGAACATCTACGACTACACCTACGCGCTCGACGCGGTGAAAATCGGCCAGCCGGTGAAGATGACCGTGGAGCGCGAAGGCAAGCGCATCGAACTGACGGTCACGCCCGAGGCCCGCAAGTAGCCGCCGACGTAGGGAGGCGGGCCGTTGAAAATCAAGGAGGGACTTTCTCGGGTTTGGGCACACGGGAAGACAAGTGCCCGCCTCCCTACCAGACTGTGTGAAAACTTCCCCAGCGGAATGAGCGACGCTCCAAAATCCCAGTGGTGGCCGTTTTATCGGCCGGGGGACATGATCGATGTCTCGTTCTTGCGCAGTGTGGTGATGAGGCGGGCGGGCAATGTGGGGCCGACAATCTGTCGGCCCGTTCCTTCGCTTCGGAACGCGCGCCCGCGGACTCTGAGCGCGTCCTGCTCCGCGCCATCCCGCCGCCTGCGCCCATCCTGCCAGCCGACGAGTCGTCGGCTCCACATTTCGAGCGCCGCCCGGAAGCACCACGC
>JBEBGK010000988.1:0-1941 GCA_040081515.1 Chthoniobacteraceae bacterium | reverse complement strand
ACCTTGCCATCGTTCTTGTCCACGCCCACGCCCGCCTCGCCGACATTCAGCACGAGGAGATTCCCCGCAACGAGCGGCGCACCCGTGAAGCCCCACATCGGCAAGGGCGCCTCGGTTTCGTTCTGGATGTTTTTCTGCCACGCGATTTTTCCGCTCTCCGCCTCGAAGCAAAGGAGATCGCCCCACCGGCTCAGCCAGTAAAGCCGCGAGCCGTCCCATGTCGGCGTGCCCGTCGTGCCGCCTTCGAAAAACTTGTCCCCGAGTTCCGCCGGGTAGCTGTGCTTCCACAGTTCCTTCCCCGTCGCCGCGTCGAAGCAAAACACCGCGTCCTTCCCATCCGCATGACCCGCCGTGGCCGCGCGGCCATTCGCCACGACGACCGAGGAAAAGCCGAGCCCCACCTGTGCCTTCCACGCGATCGCCGCTTCGCCGGACCACTCGCTGCGCCAGCCCTTCTCCGCCGACACCCCATCGCGCGTAGGCCCGCGGAAATGCGGCCAGTCGTCGGCATGGACGGACAGTGCGTGGACAATAACGAGGAAGAGTGCGGCGCGGAGCATTGCCGACAAATGACAGCGCCTGTGCGGGCTGGCAACCAAAGTAGTCCCACGCTTCACCGTGAAAAACCGTGCATCTCCCGAGTGGGCGTGCGAATTCTGAAACCCGCTCCCAAGCGGCCGTCGCTCATCGTTGCACGCTGAAGCGTGAGACTACTTTACGCTCACGCCGCTCAGGGATTGCGATACGGCGCGCGGTATTCGCGGCGGAGGAGTTTGTTCGCCTCGTCATCGCCGGCGATGGTGCGTTGCACGGGATCGTAGGCGAGAGGGCGGCCACCGAGACGCATCGAGGCCATGGCGAGCAGGCAGCTCGCGGTGGAGATGTGGCCCTGCTCGATGTCGGCGATGGGCTTGCTGCGCTTCTCGATCGCGGCGAGGAAGTCCAGCATGTGGCGGC
Source organism: Chthoniobacteraceae bacterium (assembly GCA_040081515.1). Lineage (GTDB taxonomy): Bacteria > Verrucomicrobiota > Verrucomicrobiia > Chthoniobacterales > Chthoniobacteraceae > SXWH01. The sequence goes on along the minus strand of JBEBGK010000988.1, from coordinate 984 downwards.
GCGTTGCGGGCGCGGCGTTTAGCTCGTTGTCCTTTTCGGTCACGTCTTCGGGGTATTGCTCTTTTTCAAAGACGCAGTCGAAGTGGATGGGCTTCGCATTTTTGTCCTGCGGGATGAAATCCGCGCGCATAGTGCTCGCCTTGAGCGTGCCTTTTTCGCCGTGGATGAAGAGCGCCCACGGATAGTCGGGATCGGTCGCCGCGCCCCATGAGCGGTGCGCCCATGAGCAGTTGAAACCGTCGTGCTCGAACAGCGCCGTCTGCGTGTCGGGGATGTTCGACTTGCCCTCCTTCTGCACCAAGATGCCGCCCTGCGAGGTGACGCGCTTCGGCCAGCCGAGGCCGAGCATCCAGCGCGCGGTGTCGTACATGTGGACGCACATGTCGCCGAGGATGCCGTTGCCGTATTCGGTGAAAGTGCGCCACCAACGCTTGTGCGGGAGTCCGTCGTAGGGCCGCAGCGGCGCGGGGCCGGTCCACATCTCGTAGTCGAGAAAATCGGGCTCGGGCTCGACGGACGGGTTGCCGTTCGCGCGCATGTGAAAGTAGCAGCACATGTCCACGTGGCCGATCTTTCCGAGCAGGCCGGCGTCCACGATCTGCTTCTTCGCCTCGATGAGATGCGGCGTGCTCTTGCGCTGCGTGCCGATCTGCACGACGCGACCGAGCCTGCGCGCGGCATCGAGCATCGCCTCGCCTTCGCGCACATCGACGCTGATTGGCTTCTGGCAATACACATCCGCGCCCGCCTCCAATGCAGCGATGCAGTGCAGCGCGTGCCAGTGGTCCGGCGATCCGACGAGCACGATCTCCGGCTTCTCTTTCAGCAGCTCGCGGTAGTCGGAAAAAGTGCGCGGCTTCTTCTTGATCCGCTGCTCGGCGATTTCCACCGCGCCCGCGAGCATCCTTTTATCCGGATCGCAGAGGCCGACGATCTCCACTGGCGCGACCTGCGCAAGCCGCCACAGGTCGCTCTTGCCATACC
>JBEBGK010000987.1:0-1941 GCA_040081515.1 Chthoniobacteraceae bacterium | reverse complement strand
CTTCACAGCCGCGCAACAGAGCCCAATGTCAAGAACCACCCTGCCAACGGCGAAAATCCTCATTGTGGATGACGAGCCGTCAAATGTCCGTCTGCTCGAACGCATGCTCGAACACTTCGGCGGCTTGCAATGGCGCTGCACGACCGATCCGCGGGAGGCGATCCCGCTTTTTGCCGAGTTCCAGCCGGATCTGGTGCTGACCGATCTCCACATGCCGCATCTCGACGGCTACCAGATCATCGAGCAGCTTAAGCAGATCATTCCCGAGGACAGCTTCCTGCCCATCGTCGTCCTGACGGCGGACATCACGCCCGAGACCCGCCGGAAGGCCCTCGCCGCCGGTGCCAGCGATTTCATCACCAAGCCGCTGGATTCCACCGAGGTGCAACTCCGCCTGCGCAACCTGCTGGAAAACCGCTTCCTCAATCTCCGGCTGGAGGATCAGGTCCGCCAGCGGACCATCGAACTGGAGAACGCCCTCGACCAGCTTCGCAACACGCAGGAGCAGGTCGTCAAGCAGGAGCGGTTGCGCGCGCTCGGCATGATGGCAGGCGGAATCGCGCACGATTTCAACAACGCGCTGACCATGGTGCTCGGCTACGGCGAACTGCTGCTCCCGTGGTTCCAAAAGGAGGCGCCGGCTTCCAAGGAACAGTCCTACGTCGAGCACATCATCGCGGCAGCACAGGATGCGACCCACGTCGTCAGCCGGCTCCGCGACTTCTACCGTCCTGCCGAGGAGGGCGAAGTGCGGACCCCGCTCGAGGTGAACACCCTCTGCGAACAGGCGATCGCATTCACCACTCCCAAGTGGAAGGTGAAGGCTCGCGCCGTCGGCGTCACGATCGACGTCGTGTCGGATCCCGGCGACGTGCGCCACGTCCTCGGCAGCGGTCCCGAACTGCGCGAATGCCTCACCAACCTGATCTTCAACGCCGTGGACGCGATGCCGAAGGGCGGCACCATCACCGTCCGCACGCGGGCCGAGGACGATAATGTGCGGATCAGCATCAGCGACTCCGGCATCGGGATGACCGAGGACGAAAAGGCCCGCTGCCTCGAGCCTTTCTTCACCACAAAGGGCGACCACGGCACGGGGCTGGGCCTCGCCGTCGTGTACGGCATCATCCAGCGTCACGGCGGCACGATCGAAATCGACAGCGAAAAAGGCCGGGGCACGACTTTCTCCCTCATCCTGCCTGCTACGAACAATGTTGCCGTCGATTCCGATCAGGAGGTCAGGCAGGCGACCGACCGCGCCTTGAACATCCTTGTCGTCGATGACCAGGAAATCATCTGCGAACTCATCGCCGCCCACCTCAGCTCCGACGGTCATCAGCCCGTGGTTTCATCCGACTCCACCGAGGCGCTGCGCCGCTTCGACGGCGGGAATTTTGATCTTCTCATCACCGATCAATCCATGCCGGGCCTCTCCGGCGAGCAGCTCGCGAGAAGCATCAAGGAGCGCAAACCCAACACGCATGTGATCATGCTGACGGGCTTCGGCACCGACGTAATGACCGACGGGCAGATGCCCGTGGGAATCGATCGCATCCTCTCGAAGCCCGTTTCCTCCGACGAACTGCGGCGCGCGATCTTCGAGGTCGCGAACTGATCGAACCGATCCGAGGGAACCCTCGTTGCCGCGCGACTACTCGCGCTTGAGCGGATCGTTCCCGCCCGGAAAACTCGGATTCTTTTCCAGACCGATCTCCGTCTGCTTCTTCTCCGCCTTCGCCGCCGCGGCCTCCGCCTGCTGGAGCTTCGCGGACGCCGCCTCCATCGCCTCGCGGGCGCGGTAGCTCGCGATCGAAGTCGCATTCTCCGCCTTCACCAGTTGCTTCCGCAGATCCGTGATGGTCGGCACCGCCTTCGCCTTGCTTCCCTTGCCTTCGGGCGCGGCAGCCTTCGTGGAGCCGGTTCCGGAAAGAGCCCGGATTT
>JBEBGK010000986.1:0-1944 GCA_040081515.1 Chthoniobacteraceae bacterium | reverse complement strand
GGACCACGGCCACTTTCCGCCCGGGCTGATCCAGATCCGCGATCCCTTGGATCCCGCTTTTCGCCGGCGTGAGCAGGCAGAGCCCGGTGCGCAGGTACGGCTCCGAAAAGGCGATGCTCTGCGCGCGTTCCTCCGTGGCGGTCATCGAGGAGATCACCACATCCACCCGGCCGGTTTTCAGCGCCGGGATGAGCCCGTCGAAGGGCATGTTTTCAAACTCCACGCTGCGGCCGAGATTCTCGCCGAGCGCCATGGCGAGATCGACGCTCACTCCCTCGGGCCGGCCCTGGGTGTCGCGTTTCTCGAAGGGCGGATAACTCATGTCCATGCCGACGCGCAACGGGCCGCCGCCCTGCCCGGTGCAGGCCGCAAGCGCGATCATGGGCAGGAAAAAGAGCAGCGATCGCCGGTTCATCGGCGCCTGATGCCGGAAATCGCCGCATCGGGAAAGCTCCGATTCGGATTCGTGCTGGTACAACTTCCCGTTTGAATGAATCGCCGATCGGTGCGTCTGATGAACTGGCCGATATGAAACGCATCGCTCTCCTCCTCGTCTGCGTCCTCGCAGCCTTCACCGCACCCGCGAACGCCCGCGTTCACGTCAGCTTCGATTTCTTTTTCGATTCCCTCTCGCCCTATGGCGAATGGGTGACCGCCGGTGATTACGGCCCCGTCTGGCATCCCGCCGGCGTGGATGGCGACTGGACGCCCTACAGCGACGGCTACTGGTCCTACACCGACGCGGGGTGGACGTGGGTGAGCTACGAGGACTGGGGCGGCATCACCTACCACTACGGCCGCTGGGTGCGGCTGAGCGACTACGGCTGGTGCTGGGTGCCTGATTATGAATGGGGCCCCGCGTGGGTCTCGTGGCGCAGGTCGGACGATTACGTCGGCTGGGCGCCGCTGCCTCCCGAGGCGCGCTGGAATCGCGGCACGGGATTCAGCACTTGGGTGGATACGGAGTTCGACATCGGTCCCGCATGGTTCCGCTTCTGCCGTGTGCGTGACTTCGGCGCGCCGTTCATCCGCCCCGTTCTGCTGCCTTGCGAGCGGAACTACGCCATCATCCACCAGACGTTCAACATCACCAACATCTCCTACCGCGGGGATCGCGGCTGCGCGTTCAATCAAGGTCCCGACTACGCATGGATCGCCCCGCTGACCGCGCGGCCGGTCCCCGCGCTGAAACTTGTCCGGCACACATCGGATATCTTCGTTCCCGGCTCACGGGGAAATGTGTTCATCAATGCGCCGAGGGGGAACACTTTGGTCGTCGGTGCGCCTCCCGAGCTGCCGGGCGTGCCGCTCGCGCCGAGGGCGAACCTGCCCGTCGCGCGGGCATTCCCGGCGACGCGGATCGATCGCGGATGGGCGGCGCCGGCGGGAGGGGCGTCACTCGATCCGATTCGTGCCGCATTCAAGCAGCAGGCATCGGGAGCCACTCCGAAGTCGGCGCCAGCCCGTCCATTCCAGCCCGGCCTCGTCTCGGTGGTGCCGACGAAGGCGGACCTGAGGGCGAGAGTCGTCCAGCCTGCGCCGCGGAAAGTCGGACGTGATCTCCGGTCTTCGCGAGAAGATGCGTGGCGGAAAATCACCCGCGCCAGTGGCTGCCGCTCCCGCGGTCCCGGCTCCGGTAACTCCGTCTGCACCGCCCGTGCAGGCGCCGATTAACAGACTGAACCCCCTGGGCATTGAGAGGACGCAACGCCAGGGTGGGTCCAGGTTCACTGTGCCGCAGATGGTGCCGCCCTCGGGCATCCCGACGCCGATTGCGCCGCGCATCGCCCCGGCTCCAAGGGCGGAGCCGAAGCGCCTTTCACTTCCCCCGGTCGCGCAACCGCCGCCTTCCGCGCCTTCCGCCGATGTCTTCCGGCAACAGATGAATGCGCAACGTCAGCAGCAGGCTGCGGGCGCCGCCGCAGCCGCGGCCCGGCAGCGACC
>JBEBGK010000985.1:0-1946 GCA_040081515.1 Chthoniobacteraceae bacterium | reverse complement strand
GCGCTCGATGCGCCGGCGGTGACGGAGATGGATCGCGAGATCACCGCGCGGCCGGATGATCCGCAACTCTACGCGCACCGCGCCTTTCTCCACCTCGAACACGGCGACTGGAAGGCGAGCCTTGCGGATGCGGATCAGGCTGATCGGTTGAAGAAGGGGGACCCTGCGGTGGACTTGATTCGCGGCCGCGCGCTGGCGGCAGGCGGTCGGATGAAGGAGGCGATGGCGGTCCTCGATCGTTTCGTCGCGGCGAATCCGGGCCACCCCGTCGGGCTCATGCAACGCGCCCGCGTGCGCAGTGAATTGGGGGAGCCCGCGCAGGCCGCCGATGATTATGCGCTCGGCTACCGCGCAGTCGCGACGCCGGAGCCGGATCAAGTGTTCGAGCTGGTTTCCTTCCTCTGCAACGCCGGCAGGAAGGATGCGGCCATCGCGGCGATCGATGCGGCGCTCACCCGGATGCACGGTCTCCAGTCGCTCGTGGATCGCGCGGTGCAGATCGAGATGGAACTCGGCCGCCACGACACTGCGCTCCGGCGGATGGACGAGGCGATCCGCGTGGCGAAAGTGAAGGAACCGCTGCTGGCGAAACGCGCGGCGCTGCTCGCGCAATCGGGTCGCGCGCGGGAATCCATCGCCGCGTGGAAGGATCTCCAGGCGCGCATCGCCGCGATGCCGCCGCTTGAGCGCGGCTCGAACGCAATGTCACGGCTGATCGAGCAGGCGCGGCATGCGGTGGAATCGCTCGCCAGCATTTCGGAGAAATGAACCGCCGTGTCCTCCAGTTCGCCGCGGCGTTCCTGTCGCTGTCGGGGGCGGATCTGGTTGCACAGATCCCTTTCACCGGCAGCCACAGCGAGAACTTTGACTCGATGGGCACTGCCGGCACCGCGCCACCGGCGGGGTGGTCGATTAAGAACGGGTCCGGCTCGTCCGGCACATGGACGAATGCCACCGGAATTCCCGCGGCGAATGTGGCTGCGATGGGGAGTGCCAGCGGCCCGCTTGCCGTGACGGCGGCTCCGATTGCCACGGACAATGACGGCTTCAACACGCAGGTACCCGGCGATGCGAACAATCGTGTGCTTGCCACCTCCCCGACTTCCGTGGCCGGGGTGGCCATCGAGGCCGCGCTGACAAATGCCACTGGCTCTGCGATCGGTGCCATCCGCATCCGCTACGACATCCGGCGATTCAACGATCCGCCGGCGAATCAACTTCCCGGCTACTGGCTTTTCTACAGCGTGAATGGCGGCACGACTTGGCAAAATGTCACCGCGCTGAACCCGACGCTCGCCGGTCCTGCGGGCGTGATCGTGCCGCGAACCACGGGCGTGACCACCGTCCCGGCGACCGCGGTCACACTCGCGAGCCCCTGGGGCGCCGGGACGACGCTGCTCCTGCGGTGGGTGGATGACAATGCGCAGGAGTCCTCCCCGGATCAGATCGTCGGGCTCGACAACGTGGTCATCGATCTTCCGGTCGGCAGCGCACCGACGGTCGCGATCACTTCACCGGGAAACGGATCGACGTTTGCGACCGGCTCGACGATCCCCATCACCGCCGATGCGATGGATGCGGATGGGAGCATCACGAAAGTGGAGTTTTTCGAGGGGGCAACGAAGCTGGGCGAGGATGTGATCGCGCCCTACCAATACGCGTGGACGGGCATTGCGGCGGGAAACTACGGCATCACGGCCCGTGCCACGGATGATTCCGGGAATACCACCGCGTCCGTGCCGGTCTCGGTGACGGTGATTCCGGGCCCGAGCGGCACGCTCACGCGCGGGCCGTATTTGAACCAGGCGAATCAAAACAGCATCGTCGTCCGGTGGCGCAGTTCGCAGGCCATCGTAGGGCGCGTGCGCTACGGCACCTCGATCGCGATGCTCGATCAATTTGCCGACGAGCCCGCCGCGGCGGTCACCGAGCATGAGGTGCGACTC
>JBEBGK010000984.1:0-1948 GCA_040081515.1 Chthoniobacteraceae bacterium | reverse complement strand
GCTTTGAGGCCCGCGAGGTGGAGCTTGGCGTGCGGGACAATGCGTTTGTCGAAATCCTCAGCGGCCTGCTGCCGGGGGACAAATATGTTTCGGAAAACAGCTTCATCCTCAAGGCCGAGATCGGGAAAGAGGAAGCCGAGCACGAACACTAAAGCGACCACGACCATGATTGAAAAGCTCATCGAATTCTCCATCAAGCACCGCTGGTTCGTGCTGCTCGCCGCCCTCGCACTCGGCGGGCTCGGTGTCTATAATTACCAGCGCCTCCCCATTGATGCGGTGCCGGACATCACCAACGTTCAGGTGCAGATCAACACCGGCGCGCCCGGCTATTCGCCGCTTGAAGTCGAGCAGCGCATCACCTTCCCGATCGAGACGGCCATGTCCGGCATCCCGAATCTGGAATACACCCGCTCGCTCTCGCGTTACGGCCTCTCGCAGGTCACGGTGATTTTCAAGGATGGCGTGGACATCTATTGGGGACGGCAGCAAATCGCGGAGCGGCTTTCGCAGGCCAAGGAAGCATTGCCGAAAGGCGTCGAAGTGCAGATGGGGCCGATCTCCACCGGCCTCGGCGAAATCTACATGTGGACGGTGGACGCACAGCCCGGCGCGAAGAAGGCGGACGGCACCGCCTACACGCCGACCGACCTCCGCGAGTTGCAGGATTGGGTCATCAAGCCCCAGCTTCGCAACGTGCCCGGCGTCGTCGAGGTGAACACCATCGGCGGCTTCGAGAAGCAGTATCACATCACCCCGCACCCGGCGAAACTGGTGGCTTACGGACTCGGCTTCCGCGACATCATGGAGGCGCTGGCGAAGAATAACGCCAACGTCGGCGCGGGCTACATCGAGCGGAACGGCGAGCAGTATCTCATCCGCGCACCCGGCCAGGTCGCGGACAAGAACGACATCGAGAAAATCGTCGTCGGCACCCGCGAAGGCGTGCCCGTGCGCATCCGCGATGTCGCGAATGTCGGCCTCGGCAAGGAACTCCGCACCGGCGCAGCCACGCACGACGGCGAGGAGGTCGTGCTCGGCACCACCTTCATGCTCGTGGGCGAAAACTCCCGCACCGTTTCGCACCGCGTCGCGGAGAAGATGAAGGAAGTGAACCGCTCGCTGCCCGAGGGCGTCGTCGCGAACACCGTCTATGACCGCACAAACCTCGTGGATGCGACCATCCACACCGTGCAGAAAAATCTGCTCGAAGGCGCGCTGCTCGTCGTCGTCATCCTCTTCCTTCTGCTGGGGAATTTCCGCGCCGCGCTCATCGCCGCCGCGATCATCCCGCTCTCGATGCTCTTCACCATCACCGGCATGGTGCAGAACAAAATCAGCGGCAACCTCATGTCGCTCGGCGCGCTCGACTTTGGCATCATCGTGGATGGCGCGGTGATCATCGTGGAAAATTGCATCCGCTGTCTGGCGGAGGCGCAGCATCACCGCGGGCGGTTGCTCACGCAGCGCGAGCGTTTCCGCGTGGTCTTCGATGCGACCAAGGAGGTCATCACGCCGAGCATCTTCGGCTCGATCATCATCATGGTCGTCTATCTGCCGATTCTCACGCTCACGGGTGTGGAGGGAAAGATGTTCGTCCCGATGGCGCTCACCGTCCTCCTCGCGCTGTTCGGGGCGATGATCTTTTCGCTCACCTTTGTGCCCGCGAGCATCGCCATCTTCCTCTCGGGCAAAGTCAGCGAGAAAGAAAACCTCCTCATCCGCGCTGCCAAGGCGGTTTACAGGCCGCTGCTGAATTTCTCCCTCGCCAACCGCCCCACCGTGGTCGTCACGGCGGTCGCGCTGGTCGCACTGAGCGGTCTCATCGGCTCGCGCATGGGCAGCGAGTTCATCCCTTCGCTCGATGAGGGAGACGTCGCCATTCAGGCTTTGCGGATGCCCGGCACCGGGCTCACGCAATCCATCGAGATGCAGGCGCAGCTTGAGA
>JBEBGK010000983.1:0-1952 GCA_040081515.1 Chthoniobacteraceae bacterium | reverse complement strand
TCCACGACCGCCGGATCGACCGGTGTCGCCGGGGCTTCGGGAGCCGCGGGTGCGGCTGCGGCTGGCGCAGGCGCAGGCGCGGCGTCGGTGGCAGTCTCGGCGGCGGGTGCGGTTTCCGGGGCCGACTGCTCGGGAGCGGCGGCTTGTGTCGCTCCCATGAGCGGAGGGGGCCTGAGGCCCGGCCTATCCGGTGCGGTCCGCGAGAACCAGGTGGCCTGCCGCGATCCTCCCCGTCCGGGAAGGATCGGTCCCGCAGGCGCGGGCGCCGGCGGTGCTTCACCCGCGGGCTTCGCGCCGGGTTTCTGCGGTTTGCGGGCGCGGAGCCGTTCGGCGAGATCGTCGCGGGGAACATCGGTGGCGGGCTGGCCCCCGGCGGGCTTCACCGAGGCCACGAGCTTCGCGAGCTTCTGCCAGGGAAACCGGATATCGACGTTGTCACTCTCGAGGATCTCCCCCCGGAAAATGTTCGGCACCCTGCGATAGATCTCGGCGAGTGCGATGGTCGTGTGCCCTTTCGCGATTTGCTGGGAGAGGCTCTGGATGTCGAAACGGAGTTCCGTCTTCAGATCGTGCGGACCGGGCTGGAGTAGCTGGGCCGGGATGCGGTGCAGGAAATCGCCGAGCTCCAGTCGCAGTTCATCCGGTGCCGGGGCGGTCTTCGCCGGGGCAGGCTGCTGCGATGCCGGCTTTTTGTCGCGGCTCGGTCCAATGGCGGCTCCGGCCGAGGGACCGGTGACTGGCTTCTTTTCCGGCTCCTCGGGCTTGGGTTTGCGCTTGAAACGATCGAGGAATTTCATGCGTTGGTTGGGCTGCTTTCGTGTGGGCTGTGAGCCACTTGCGATAGCGGGTTTCAGGCCTGATGTCCCGAAAAACGTTCCTTGACGGGCCGGACCGCATTTTTTTTCGGCGGCACGATGTATTTCGCGCATTCCGCGGCCAGCCGCTGAGGGAGTGTGGCGGTCATCACCGCATCGTTGTTGTCGTAGGCGAGCGAGTGCACTTTCGCCTGCCGATGCAGGCGCGCGAGCAGCTCGGACTCCGTGGCCGGCAGCCGCAGCTCCCGGGTCACGGTGCCGGGCACCGCCATTTCGCTCATCTTTTCCAGCAGCTCGTCGATGCCCTCGCCGGTGTGCACCGAGATGAAATGCGCGTCCGGGAAATGCAGCCGCAGCCGGTGCAGCACGGCGGGGTCGGAGACCTTGTCCACCTTGTTGAAAACGATCAGCACCGCGCGTGAACCCGCGCCGAGTTCCGCGAGGACATCGACGGTCGTCTGATGGAACTCGAGCACTTCCGGCGCGCTGGCGTCGAGGAGGTGGATGAGGAAATCGGCCTGCACCGCCTCTTCGAGCGTGGCCTTGAAGGCCTCGACGAGACGATGCGGCAGCTTCCGCACAAAGCCGACCGTGTCCGTGAGCAGCAGCGGCTGGTGGGAGGGAAGGGAGACCTTGCGCGTGGTGGTGTCCAGCGTCGCGAAGAGCTTGTCCTCCACGAGCACGTCGGCCCCGGTGAGGCGCCGCAGGAGCGAGGACTTGCCGGCATTTGTATAGCCGACGATCGCGCAGTTTGGCACCGGCGTGCGCTGGCGGTCCTTGCGCTGGGTGGCGCGGGCGCGCCGGATCTCGACGAGTTCGCGCTTGAGCCGATCCATCGCCTTCCAACTGCGCCGGCGATCCTGCTCGAGCTGGCTTTCGCCTTCGCCCCTGCCGCCGATGCCGCCGCCCTGGCCGCCGAGGTGACTCCACGCACGGGTGAGGCGCGGGAGGGAGTACTCGAGCTGCGCGAGTTCGATCTGCAGCCGGGCCTCGCGGGTCCGCGCACGCGACGCAAAGATGTCGAGGATCACCTTCTGGCGATCGATCACCGGCACGCCGGCGATGCGCGAAATATCCGACGCCATCAAGCAAGGCGCCGAGGCGTTTCTCAGCCGTCAGAATCGCACCATTGCCTAC
>JBEBGK010000982.1:0-1952 GCA_040081515.1 Chthoniobacteraceae bacterium | reverse complement strand
CAAGTCGCTCACCGAGACGCAGCGCGCGAAAGTCTTGTTCCCGTTCGACGACCGCAAGCGCACGCTCGTGGACAACAACTGGCACGTCGTGGACCAGACCGTCGGCGCATTTTTCGACAAGGATCAGCAGGCGCTCATCCGCGAAATCTTCCTCGGCCTCCATTCGCCGGAGTACGCGGAGAAGGTGATGCAGCAGGTCGTGCATGACAGCGGCAAGGGCGGCTTCGAGTCCTCGAGCGTGGCGCTCTTTGGCGAACCGGGATCCGGCAAGTTCGAGTTCGTGCTCACCGGGCGGCATTGCACGCGGCGCTGCGACGGCGACAGCGTCGACGGCGCGGCATTTGGAGGCCCGATTTTCTACGGGCACGCGGCGAAGGGCTTCAACGAGCCGCCGGATCATCCCGGCAACGCCTACTGGTTCCAGGCGCAGCGCGCGAACGCGGTCTTCCAGATGCTCGACGGCCGGCAGCGCGAGAAGGCGCTGCTCGACCGGGGTCGCGAGGAGACCGGCAACGACACGGTGAAACTCCAGGGCAAGGGCGCGAACATCGAGGGGCTCGCCGTCGCAGACATGACGAAGGATCAGCGCGAAGGCGTGCGCGGCGTGCTGCGGGATCTTCTCGCGCCATTCCGCAAGGAGGACGCGGACGAGGCGCTGAAGTATGTCGATGCCGCCGGTTTCGACAACGTCCACATGGCCTTCTACAAGGCGGGCGACATCGGCAAGGACGGCGTGTGGGACGTGTGGCAGATCGAGGGGCCGAACATGGTGTGGTACTTCCGCGGTTCGCCGCACGTGCACGTCTGGGCGAACATCGCCGCGAACGCGTAGCCGCTGACCCTGCCTATCTGGAAGAAAAGTCCGCGACCTGCATCTCCCGCACGTTCCCGCGCAGCTCCTTCGATCAGACCGCCATGCCCTCGTTCGACATCAGCTCCGAAGTGGACAAACAGGAACTCGACAACGCCGTGAACCAGGCGCGCAAGGAACTCGCCACCCGGTTCGATTTCAAGGGCTCCAAGGCCACGATCGACCTCGACGACAAGGAATCGAAAATCAAACTCTCCGCCGAGGATGGAAACCGGCTGAGGAATCTCCACGACATCGTCGTCGGCAAGCTGTCCAAGCGCGGCGTGGATCTGCGCAATGTGGAACGCAAGGATCCGGTGATTTCGCCGCTCGGCCATGCGACGCAGGATTTCGCCATCAAGCAGGGCCTCGAGGGGGAGAAGGCGAAGGAGATCGTCCGGGCGATCAAGGAAAAGGGCTTGAAGGTCCAGAGCGCGCTGCAGGACCGGCAGATCCGCGTGACGGGCAAGAGCCGGGATGAATTGCAGACGGTGATCGCATTCTGCCGCGCCACCGATTTCGGTGTCGCGCTGCAGTTCGGGAATTTCCGCGACTGAGCGGCTGGCCGGGCTGCAGCCGCGCTTGTGAAAGCGCGGCTACGTTCCGCTCGAACGGGAAATTTTCACGCCGCGTTTGCCAAGTCGCCGTCGGGCGACTAACTACCGCCCATGCCCGACGAATCCAAACCCCAGCAGGTAAAACTCCAGGTCAAATACGAGGACATGACGGCGCGTTACGCGAACCAGATTGTGCTCACCACGGGACAGGAGGAGGTCTTTCTCGATTTCTCCAGCGGCGTGGTCGCCGATCAAGGGGCGGGGGTCAACGTGCTGCCGATTCACACGCGAATCGCGATGCCGCACAGCGCGTTGAAGCGGTTTCACCAGATGCTCACGCAGCTCTTCAACCAGGCGCTGGAGCAGAAGCCCGCGGCTGCCTCAATCGAGAGGCGATAGCCGCCGACTCCTGTCGGCGGGTTGATTTTCAGCTCGCGAAATGAGCGGTACCGCAGCCCAAGACATCCCCGGCGGGAAGAGCGCGTCGGTCTCCGCCGCCGCGTCCGGGCAGCCCGACAGCCTCCGCATCCAGGATCAGCTCGCGG
>JBEBGK010000981.1:0-1952 GCA_040081515.1 Chthoniobacteraceae bacterium | reverse complement strand
CCTTCAGCGGCTGGAAAGCCCACCAATTCTTTGCAGCGGAGGTGTCGTATTTTTTCGCGATCGGCGGAGCGCTGTCGGTTCGCGGATCGGGCGCGCCCATTTTTACCCACTGCTCGAAGTCGCGGATCACCGCATCCGGCAGCTTGCCGCCGGCTTTCTTCGGCGGCATCGCGAGGTCGGAATTCTGGTAGCGGATCGCCGTGATGAGCGCGCTTTTCTCCGCGTCGCCCGGAATGACAACCTGACCGCTATCGCCCCCGCGGCGCAGCCCGTCGCGCGTGTCGAGTGTCAGGCCGCCCTTGATTTTTTCCGCCTTCACCGAGTGGCAGTCGTAGCATTTCTCCACGAGCACGGGCCGGATGTGCTTTTCGAAAAAAGCAGTCTCCGCCGCTGTCGGCGGCTCCGCAGCTTGCGCGGCGAAAGCGAGGACCGCGAGAATGGCGGTCGGTGTTTTCATGGCGTGTTCACCGTGTCATGCGTATCCACGGAATCGCGCCGGACCCGATAGAAGCCCTTGGTGCCTGGCGCGCTGATCGTTTGTGGTGTGGTGAAGGCCGCGCCGAGGATGTTCGTTGCGGCGTTGGTCCATCCGCTCGTGAGGTCGGGGTTCTGCTCGATGGTGTAGCGTCCGCCTTCCACGGAGGACCACGTGAGCGTCACCAGCCCGCCGTTCTTCGACAGCTCCTGCACGGCGAGCGCGGCGAGGGCGCCGCCTTGATACGTCGTGACGTTCGGCGAATCCACGGCGCTGAAGCCGACGGTCGAGGCCGCGCCGTAGTTGCCGCCTTGTTTCACGCCGTAGTATTGCCGCCCGATGATGTAGGGATACGCGGGCGAGTTATCGGCGGCGAGCGTGACGAAGTAGGCGTAGGTGCCGGCGGGGAATTCCGGCGTGACGCACCAGCGGCCATTGCACTCATCGAGGTCGAAGGTCACGCCTTGCACATACCCGCGGTCGCCGAGGTAATCGAAATCCTGGAGATACCAGCCGATGGGAAAGCTGCTGCTGACCGCAGGGCCGGTGGAGGAGCCGCGCGGGGCGGTGCCGTGGCCACTGCGCACCGCCCACGCGGGCAGTGATGTGCGCCCGGCGACGTTGAGATTCGTGGTGCCGAAAGCGCCGTCGCGCGGAACAAAACCGCTGACCATCCGGCGCACGCCGCTCCCGGCATCGTTCGCATTCGCGTATCCGTAGGGGCCGTAGATGGGGAAGCCATCGAAGGACCAGCCAAGGATCGGTGAGTGCAGCGGCGGCGTGGCTGCCTCGGTGTAGGTGTGCGTGGACGGATTGTAGTTCACGCGATCGCCGAGTTCGAAGCGCAATGCCATCGGGTTGATGTGATGATGGCTCTCGCCAGTGAATGGCTGGTGCGCGCCCGCGGGATCGAAGGTCAGGCCCTCGGCCAGGCGGGCATTGCGCGTCCAGGGCTCAAGGCCGTTGGCGTTGGTGTCCACGTCGCTCGTGCCGGTCCAGTAAAAGGCATCGAGCTGGTTGTGAATGATCGCACTGTTCACCCAGATCGCGGTCGGGCCGAAGTTCGTGTTCGAGCGCGTCACCGCTGGCGTCGGGCGGCGCGGCAGCCGCGTGAGCATTTCCCATTTGTTTGGGTAATTGACAAAGATCTGCGTCTTCGCCGCGTCGAAATACCAAGGTCCCATCGTGTAATGCGGGAGCCCGCTGCCTTTCACATAGACCCAGTTCGCCGACACGCGCACCGACTCGATCCCCGCATAGACGGGCGTTGCCTGGGTGCCGTTCTGCACCATGCCGCTCGGCGCCCATGTCGTGACGCTGCTGCCCGCGAGCGCGGCGGCCTGCGTCCGGTAAATGCGCGCGTATTCCGCGCCGGTGACTTTCTGCCAGAACGTTTCGAGCGGCGTGCCGAGCGGATTCGCGGGCGAGACGGCGCCGGCGAGTTGCGCGGTGAGTTCGTTGGAGTTTGTCTGCTGCG
>JBEBGK010000132.1:0-7750 GCA_040081515.1 Chthoniobacteraceae bacterium | reverse complement strand
GCATCCTCGGCGAGATCCACACTTTCCGCGAATGGGCGCGCGGCCTGCGGGAGCGGGCGACGCAGCTTGGCTACGGGGTGAATGATTTCTGGCTCAACGAGAAGGACCTCACGCCACATCGCCTCTCCGGCATCCTCCGCGCGCAGAACATCCGGGGCGTGGTCATCGCAGCCTGCCTCGGCAACGGCACGCTCCCGGCGGGCTTCGATGAAATCTGGTCCAGCTTCGCCTGCGTCGTGCTCGGCGTACGCGGCCTGCGACCGGCGATGCACCTTGCGTGCAGCGATCAATATTCCACGGCCCGCCGCGCGTTTGCGGAGGCGCTCCGTCTCGGGTACAAACGGCCTGCACTGGTCATCAATGAGGAGGTGGATGATCTCGTCGAGGGCCGTTTCTCCGGCGGATTCCTCGTCTCTCAGAAGGCGCTGCCTGTGAAGCAGCGCGTGCCGCCGTTTTATTTCCACTCGCGGCTCAGCGCCCCGATGACAGCGAAGATCGCGACAGGCGAAGTGCTGCGCAGGTTTCGCGAGTGGTTCGGAAAGCACTCGCCGGATGTGATCCTCTGCATACACCCCGAGATTCGGGAATGGCTCCAAGGCATCGGCGCCCGTGCACTGCGGGACACCGGACTGATCCATCTGGACTGGAACCCGGAGTTGAAAGACTGGGCGGGCGTCAACCAGAACAGCGATCTCGTCGGCGCGGCGGGCGTGGACATGCTCATCGGACAATTGCACCGGAATGAACTCGGCATCCCCGCCTCGCCCAAGTGCATGATCATCGAGAACTCGTGGATCGAGGGCAGGTCGGTCCGCAGGCAGCCCGGCGCAAAATGACGGCGCGAAGCCCGGTCAGCGGCTTTCTCCGGAGACCTGGAAGCCGTTGAAGAATGCGTCGGATTTCTCCCCGTCGCGGTTGAAGATGCAGAAGCTCTCGATCGTGCTCCCGCTCTCGCCGCCGAGCCTGCGTCCCGCGAATGTGTTCGTCTTCCGGTCCGCAAGCGTCGTCACTTCCAGATCGTAGGTGTCGGGCGTCACGAGCGTGATGCTCACGGAAAGGCCGCCGTCCGTGAGCGCGATGCGGGTATCGCGGTCCGGACTGCCGTCGTAAACGCGGTAGGTCCCCTGCCCCTCGAAGCAGCCGAATTCAAAGCGGGCCCGCTTGTTGTAGTCGCCGATTCCACTGGCTTCATTTCCGCTGCGAAGCGTGATCCCGATGGCGCCGGCCGCCGGATCATCCTTCTGGAACTTTCGCCCGATCGTGCCGTGCTCGATGAGAAACGAAAATGTCTGCCCGACGGCGAGCGGCTTCTTCAGCGGCCGGAACGCAGCCGCAGCCTCGAAGCCGGTGCCATTTGCGTAGAGGCCGAATGCCTTGTCGCGGATCGCGATGCCGTTCAGATCCGGATTGCGCCCCTTTTCCACGATGAAGAATCCCGCGCTCGAATTGCCGGCCGCCGCCTTGAGCGTCTTGAACGTCCAGTCGCGGAATCCCAGGACGCTGCCGCCTCCCGACCATCCCGCCTTGTACGCGGGTTCGCTGGCGTCGTCCTCCGCGAGGATGATCACCTCTCCCGCCTGCATGGAAAGGGCGGCAATTAGAACAAGGGATGTCGGGAGGAGCATGCGGGGACTCATGGTGCCCCGACCTTCGCGAACCAGGCGGTGCTGTCACGCCCGGGAACTTTGAACCGTACAACAAGGCCCGGTTCGAAACATCCCTGCCTATCCGTTGAATCCACCCTTCCAGAAGGGACGCCGAAACTACGAGGCTCCACCCCATGATGCTCTTCGGCCAGAAACTCCACCCGCGTAACTTCGAGCACGGCAGCCGGCTCTCGAGGAGGAATGGCAGCATCGAGGTCACGGCGAGGACTTTCAAGGTCCGCATCACCTGTGACGAGATCACGCCGGCCTGCACGCGACTGCGGTTTGATAATTCGAACGTCGCAGACAAGAGGAACTACTCGGACGGCGTGGTGGAGAACTTGCGCGCGGGAAAAAGCGTGCCGGTGGGCAAGGGCACGCCCACGTTTTCGACATCCGCCTGCGACATCGAAGTCGGGGCCTCGCGACTGGGCATCCGGCTGAAAAATGGGATGGTGCTGGAGACCGCGGAGGATGGCTTCGGATTCAATGGCGCCCAGTCGCTCTTTAATTTCAGCGTGCCGGATGCGAGCGGCTTTTACGGATTCGGCGAGCGGACGAAGCGCTTCAACAAGACCGGCGACAGCCTGGACTTTTACAACGTGGATGTGTGCGCGGTCTTTCCGCACACCTTTCAGCGCGACGACTACGATCCCGCCTACGTGGCGATCCCGTTTGCCATCGTGCGGACGGGCGCTGGCTACGTGGGGCTTTACCTCGATAATCCGGAGCGGCTCGTCTTCGACGTGGGGCACATCCAGCCGGGGCACCTCATGCTCCAGTCGCTCGCGGGGAACAACGACCTCTACATCCTGAGCGGCCCGACGCTCCGGGATGTGGTGCGCAATTTCGCCACGCTCACCGGGCGCGCCGACGTGCCGCCGCTCTGGAGCCTCGGGTATCACCAGTGCCGGTGGGGCTACAAGACAGCCGCCGAATTCCGCGCGCTGCGGGAGAATTTCGAGAAGTTCGACATTCCGGTGAGCGCGCTGTGGTTCGACATCGATTACATGGATGAATACCGCGTCTTCACGTGGGACCGCGTCGATTTGCCGGACCCCGCAAAGCTGAATCGCGAACTCAAAAGCGCGGGCATTCGCGCGGTTACGATCGTGGATCCGGGAGTGAAGCTGGAGCAGGGCTACCCGATCTATGAGAGCGGGACAAAAAGCGGCATTTTCTGCAAAACGGCGAGCGGGCGCGATTATGTCGGGCGCGTGTGGCCGGGCGACACGGTGTTTCCCGATTTCGCGACGAAGGCCGCGCGCGACTGGTGGGCGGGGCATTTTGCGAAGTTCATCAAGGATGCCGCTCTCGATGGCGTATGGCTCGACATGAACGATCCCGCGACCGGCTGGAGCGCGACGGAGGACATGCGTTTCGAGTGCGGCACCGTCGCGCACGGGGCTTATCACAACCAGTACGGCCATCTCATGGCGAAGGCGAGCTGGCAGGCGCTTCGCAAACTCGACCGCAACGCGCGGCCGTTCCTGCTCACGCGCAGCGGATTCGCCGGGACGCAACGATACAGCGCGATCTGGACGGGCGACAACGTGAGCAACTGGGAGCACCTACGCATGTCCATCCCCTGCACGATCAATCTCGGGCTTTCGGGCGTGGCGTTCAACGGCCCGGATGTCGGCGGCTTCTGCGGTCACACCGACGAGGAACTCATCACGCGCTGGTATCAGGCCGGATTCCTGTTCCCATTTTTCCGCAATCACACCACCGCGCATACGAAGGAACAGGAGCCGTGGAACTTCGGCCCGCAGTGCCTCGCACGCATCCGCGACGCGATCCACACGCGCTACCGGCTGATGCCGTATCTCTACAATTGCTTCTTCGCGCATCATCTCACCGGCGATCCTGTGCTGCGGCCGCTGCTCTATGATTTCGACAGCCCGGCGTTCGAGAATCTCGATGATGAATTCATGGTCGGTGACAGCATCCTGATGGCGCCGATCGTCGAGCGGGCCGATGCGGGCAGGAGCGTCGTCATGCATGGAGTGCGACGGCAACAGCGCCATGTCGCGCTTCCGGATGGGTGGTGGTTCGACTTGCGCGCGGGCGAGTGGATTCCCGGCGGGCGTACCATCCTGTGTTCGGCGTGTCTCGATGAAGTGCCAATCTTCATCCGCGACGGGAGCATCATCCCGTATTTCAACGGGAAGTTCCGCAACGGCGACATGACGCTGACGAAAATCGAACTGCACACATTCATCAAGGAACGCGATGCGCAACTCGACTACTACATCGAGGATCAGAAGACGCGGCAGTACCTGAAAGGCAGCTACAACACTGCGCGCATCCGCGCCGGGAACGCTGACGGCGAAACGAGAATCGTGATCGATGAAGAGGGCCGCTACGCCACCGGCACCGTCGAGTTCGCGCCTGTCATCTACGGTTCGGAACCGAGCCGCGCCGTGCTGGAGCACAACGGCGTGCGCCGATCACGCCGCCTGCAAAACTCCACACGGCGCTGGGTGTCCACAGACGTTTCGGTTCAGGCGTGACGCCGCACGGGGCCGCGCTTTCGGCGGGCTACTGCTCCGCGATCTCGAGGCGGAAGAATCGCTTCGGCGCATCAAGCGGTGCGACGAACGTGCGCGTGCCGCCACCGGGGAGCGGCAGGCCGTTGTTGCCGGTCACGTTCCATGGGAGCCAGCTGGTGAGGTCGGTGCTCGTGAAGACGGTCACCAGGCGACCTTGCAGATTCGGGAATTGCACGGTGACCATTCCGCCGGAGATGGAAACGCCCGGGCGTAGAATCGATCCGCCGTTGAGCGGCCCGGTGAGGCCGAGGAATTCGAAACGGTTGTTCTGTCCGTCGAAATCGGCGTCGAAGGTCGGCGCACCTTCCGGCGACATGGTGTTGCCGAATTTCGCCAAGCGCCATTCGTCGTAGGTCTGGCGGCTCACGGATTCATTGATCCAGTCGGTGACGACCTGAATGCCCGAGGCGTCCAGTTCGGCAGTCGCGAGCGGCGGCATGCGCGTGTAGCCGTTCGTGGCGGACATGCGGCTCAGGAGGACGGAATTCGCGGGCTGTCCGCGGACAATGGCGCGGTGCTGCGGATGTTGCGCGTTGAAGAGCGGGCCGTCGATGATGTTCGCCGCGGAGAGCGGGAGGTGTGCGCGGAGGTCGAACTGTCCGACACCGGTGCCGCCGGCCTGGTGGCAGTAGGAGCAGTTCACGGCGAGCCACGAACGCGCGCGGGTCTCGAACGTGTGCGCGGTGTCGGCGGGATGCGCGTATTTTGGCAGCGAATGGATGGTGGCCGAGGACGGCGGCGAGCTGAGGTAGCCGGCGGTGTTCAGGAGCGAGAGGAAGTTGCCGTTCACTCCGCCGAGCGCGCCCGGGCGGTTGAGCTGGCGCGTGTCCCAGCTCAATGCGTGGCCACCCTGCGGTGTGTGGCAGTTCAGGCACTCGGCGCGGCTCGGGATGCGCCAGTGCTGCGTGTAGGGGCTGCCGCCATCGATGATGTTCAGGTCGAAATCGACTCCGTTGTCGTCCACGAGGTAGGCCTCGGTGCCCGCGTCGTTCCAGCGGTAGCTCACGCCATAGGAGCCTGTGCCATTTTTCACGAGCAGGCGCGTCTCCAGGCGCTTCGCCGTCGCGGAATTGCCGCGCGTCATTTCCATGTCGAAGTGCTTGATCCAGATCGCACCGTCCGGCAGCGACCAGTCGCCGTCCTTCGAGTAGCCAAAGGTGGGCGCGCCGTCGGGAATCGCGAACCACCGGGACTTGCGGGCGAAGTCGGACCAGAAAGGAAGGTTGATGTCGTACGGCTCGATGCCCGGGTTCACCGAAAGGTCGGCGAGGTCGGCGAAGAGGCCGGTGTCGCTGAGCTTCGCGGGGAAGGTATTGTCCACCGTCGTCGTCGTGAGCCGGCGCACTTTGCCATCGCCGTAATCGAGCATGAGGATGTCGCCATTCGACGGATCGAACTCAAACGCAACAATGCCGGCCTCGCCGCCGATGCGCTCGACGGTGGGCGGGTTCACGCCGTTGCGCACGAGCGTCCAGATGTGGCCGCTGACGAAATCGGCGAAAACATATTTGCCGTTGAGCGAGGGAAATTTCGCACCACGATAAACCACACCACCGGTGACGCTGTTGCCCTTGAAGATGGAGTCACCACCTGCGGAATTCGTGTGGGGATAAGTCCACACCGGCGGCGTGCCGGTGAAGCCCAGCGGCGGGTTCAGTTTCCAACCCGTGCCGTTGCCCTCCTTGTAGGCCCACTGGTGGTTGCTGCCGGGTGTGACGACATTCACCTCCTCCCACAGTTCCGCGCCGACGTCGCCGACCCACAACTCGTGCGGCGCCTGCGAGTCGAACTGGAATTGCCATGGATTTCGGAAGCCGAGTGCGTAGATCTCCGTGCGCACCGGGCCGGGGCCGGGCAGCGGCTCGCCGTTCAGCGAGGTCGCGCCGATGAACGGATTGTTCGCGGGGACCTTGTAGAACGCAGTGCCGGCGTTCAGCGCGACGGCGGGGTGCGCGTTCGGCTCGACGTTCGCGGGCAGCCGGTCCACGTCGATGCGGAAAATGGCGGACCAGAAGTCGAGGTCGATGCGCTGGCTGTTGTTCACGCCGTTCGCGAAGCCCTCATCGCCGCAGATAAAATAGAGATAGCCATCAGGCCCGAAGCGCACGGTACCGATGTTGTGGACGGTCTCGTCATTGAGCTGCGTGATGAAGGGCTGCTCGCTCGCCGTGTCGCCAGCGTCGAGGTTGCCGGCCTGCGCGGTGAAGCGCGCGAGGCGGACGTGGGGGACGCCGTTGATGCGCAGGTTGTAGGTGACGAAGAACTGGCGGTTGCTCGCGAAATTTGGATGAAAGGCGATGCCCTTGAGGCCCATCTCGTTGCCATCGTCGTGAAAATCCTCGTCAACGCGCGGGTTCACCACGGCGGCGAGGTCCATGAAAAGCTGCTTCACGGGCGCGGGCGATGTGACATCGGGGATGAGCCAGATTATTCCCGTCCGCTCGGAGACGATGAGTTTGTTCGTACCAGGGATGACGGCCATGTTCGTCGGCGTGTTCATCGTGACGCCGGGGAGCGCGTCCACCACGGCGAGGCCCGTGCCCGGCGGCGTGAGCGGCACCGCGGAGGTAACGTTCGGCAGGCGCAGCGCGGCCGAAAAATTGAAGGTGACCGTCGCGGGCGTGGCGTTCTGCCCGCTGATGCCGACGAGCCGGTAGCTCATGCTGTCGCTGCCCGGCGTGCCGATGGTGTGCTGGTAGCGGATGCGTCCGTCCGCATCGAGCACCGCGGTGCCCGCGGAGGGCGGCGTGACGATCTCGACGCTGCCCGCGCCGGCGTCGTTGCGCTTCACGTCGAGGAGGATCTTCTGGTTGTGCCGCATCGTGACCGTGTCGGGCACGGCGAGCGGCGGACCGAATGCGGACTGCACCGTGCGCCAGCTCGTGCTGACGGCGACATTGTCCCACGCCGTCGCCGCACCGCCGCCGGAGCCGAGGCGGATCGCGGTGTTCCAGTTCAAACCGGTATAGGGTCGCGTGACCGTGGGAGGATTCGCGGATTCGGACAGTGCGAGGTCGGGATTCACCCAGAGCGAGACGAGATTCGCCACGTAGTCGAGCTTCGCGACGATGGTGTAAGTCTGATTCGCGACGGCCTGGATGCCGGACCACGTGTGGCCCACGGCGAGATCGTGGATGGCAAACTCGCGGTTGCCGGAGGCGGGGTTCGTCGCGAAGGGCACGCCGACGAGGATGCGCTCCGCGCCGAAGTCGAAGAACGACGCACCGCTCCAGGTCGCGCCCGCCTGGCGCGTCATCTCGAAGCGGTAGTACACCTGCTTGTGAACGGTCCCGGCCTCTTCGTTCACCGCGCCATCGGCCTCGGTGCTGTTGTATTGCCGCAGCGCGCCGGCTTCCTGGGTGTAGAAGACGCCGCCTGCGACCGTCGGCTGTCCAAACTGGCCGTCCCAGTTCGACGGCTCGAGCGTGTGCGAAGCGGCGCCGTCGCCGGGCGAGAGATTCTCGAAGTCCCAGTGCGCGCCGCCCGCGAGACCGCCGATGCCGCTGCCTCCCGGGTAATTGAAATCCTCGGTGCCGATCAGCACGTCCGGCC
>JBEBGK010000980.1:0-1955 GCA_040081515.1 Chthoniobacteraceae bacterium | reverse complement strand
GGCGGCGCCGAAGGCCCAGATCGCCACGCCATTCATCTTCGGCGCATCCTGCGTCTCCCAGATGCCGCAGACGGGAACCGCCGCGGCGAATTTTTGCGCGTGACGCGCAATCGCGCCCCACGTGCCCATGCCGCCCATCGACTGGCCGGTGATGTAAATGCGCGCGGCATCGGCCTTCGTCTCCGCAATCACCGAATCGAGCGACTCGATCAATTCCGGCATCACCTCGCGTCCTTCACCACCGCGGAAATTTCCCTTGGCCCAGCGCATCGATCGGTCGCCACACACCGGGGCCATGACGAGGCAGGGGTGCTTCTTCTGCATCTCCGCCGAGGCGAGCAGATTCGCGGCCTGCGTGTTGCCGCCGAGGCCGTGAAGACAGAGCACGAGCGGCAGCGGGGCCTCGGATTTTTCAGCCGGCACGAAGAGGCTGTAGCGCAACGTCTGCCCGTTTGTGGCTTTGAACTCGCGCACTTGAAACGACAGGTTCGCTCCACCGGGGCGCTCCTGTTCCTCCTTGCCGCGACGGCCTTTTGCCAGCAGCGCTTCGACTTCCTTTTTGTCGAGCGCGCCGTCGCCATTCGCATCCTGCGCGGACATGCGTTGCCAGAGCTTGTCGCCCAATTCCTCCTTCGAGAGCTTGGCGTCCTTGTTGGTGTCCTTGCCCCAGAGCCGCTCGGTATCGATATCCTTGCCGTGCACCATCGCCATCACGCTTAGCGTGCCGAGAAAAATGAGGATCGTCGTTTTCATAGGGGAAGTAAGAACGCCCCAATCGTGGGAAAGTTCCGGGGCGGCGCAGAACTCGCGATACCCTCACAGATTCATTTCAACGCGCCAACCACGACTTTTTTGATGTGGAACTGAGAGGGTCGCGGACGATGATGCACGCCAGCCATCGCGCTCGCCCTTCACCCCAATTTTCAAGCAATCGTGCCACCCTCCTCAAAGACGAAACTCCGCTCCGAAGTCGCCGCCATTCTCTCCGAACTGGAGGCGCTGGGCACCGCGTCTTACAAGAAGGTGATGCTCAATCACGGAGTGGGTGAGCCCATTTTTGGGGTGAAGATCAGCGAGCTGCAAAAGATCCGGAAGCGGCTGAAGAAGCAATACGAGCTGGCTCTCGATCTCTATGCGACGCGTAACTACGACGCGATGTATCTCGCGGGGATAATCGCGGATGAGAAGCGCATGACCCAGCGCGACCTCCAGCATTGGCTGGACACGGCGACGCATGATCCCATTGCAAGTTACGTGGTGTCTTCGGTCGCCGCCGAGAGTGATCACGGCTGGGCGCTGGCTCTGGAATGGATCACCTCCAAGGACGAGCGGACGGCATCCACAGGCTGGGCGACGCTCAGCGCGCTGGTCAGCATCCAGCCGGACAGCGCTCTCGATTTGCCACAGCTCAGCCGGTTGCTTCAGCGCGTGGGCAAGACGCTGCATGCAGCCCCGAACGACGTGCGCTATGCGATGAATGGTTTCGTGATCGCGCTGGGTTCGTTCGTCGCACCGCTCACGCAGGAGGCGCTCGAAGTGGCGGAACGCATCGGCCGGGTAAACGTAGACATGGGCAAGACCGAATGCAGGGTTCCTTTCGCTCCGGAATACATCGGCAAGGTGCAACAGATGGGCCGGACCGGGAAGAAGCGGAAGACGGCCCGTTGCTGAACACTCCTCCGGACGCACGTGTTTAGCGCCAACGGGGCGATATATCTCAGCGCAGGGCAAGCGTAGCGCTCTGGGCCTAGCGGGCGCAAAGTAGTTGCTTGGGCTTCAGCCCGTCAGACGGTGCCGTCCAGTTCGCGCGCTCGTCCTGCACCGATCGCCTCGACGGGCTGAAGCCCAAGAAACTACTTTCCCGCCCCACCCCTCCCTCGCACCCCGCTCTCTTGCTGCCGCTCCACTCTGCGCAAACCAGGCTTCCTCCGTCGTCGGGCTCATCGGTCCTTTGT
>JBEBGK010000131.1:0-7758 GCA_040081515.1 Chthoniobacteraceae bacterium | reverse complement strand
AGGCACTCCTTCGCCCTCCACCGTCCGCCGCCTTTCCTCGAATGGTGCGCCTCCGGCGCATCTGCGCACGGCGACAGGAATGTCGCCGCTCCCTGCCGCTGCCCGCCCACTTGCGGACCTGAAATCAATCACGCCGGCGGCCGAAGAATACGCTTTTCCCGCCTCGCAAATCCGAGCAGCCTTCCGGGGCGATGCCGCACAGCACGGATACCCTGGCAGTTCGATGAAGCGTCCGAGCCCGCCGGAACGGAAAGTTTCACGCGCGTGACCATCTTCCGCAAAATCGCCCCGCTCGGCCGGGGACAGCTCGCACAGAATGCCATCGCCCTCTACGGCGTGGCGATCGCCAATGCGCTGCTCCCGCTGGTCACCGTGCCGTATCTGGCCCGCGTGCTCGGCCCCGGTGCATGGGGCCTGGTGCTCTTTGCCCAGACCCTCGCGATCTGGCCCGCGATGCTCGTGGAGTTCGGGTTTGTCTATTCGGCCACACGCGACGTCGCGCGTCACGCCGGCGATCCCGCGAAACTCCGCCAGATCGTTGGCGAGGTGATGGCGTGCAAGGCCGGCCTCGCCGTCATCGGCGCAGCCACCGGAATCGCATTCTGGCTCGGCATCCCGGCGTTCCGGCAGAACCCTCTGATCCTCGCCGGCGCAATGTGGCTGGCCATCGTTCAGGGATTCAGTCCGCTTTGGTACTTTCAAGGCATCCAGCGCATGCGGCTGGTGGCTTCCATTGAAGTCGCATGCCGCGTGCTGTTCACGATCAGCGTGTTCTTCCTCATCAAACAACCCGGGGACGCCACGCGGGTGATCCTCTACCAGGCGTTAAGCCTCACGCTGTCGCTCGGCATCGGGCTCCGGCTCATGTACCGCACCGTGAGTTTCACCGTCTGCGGCTTTGCGCAGGCCGCGCGGGCGTTGCGGGAGGCGTGGCATTTTTTCTTTTTCGTCGCGGTCATCACGCTCTACGCGAAGGCGAACGGCTTCATGCTCGGCCTGCTGATCGCGCCCGCCGTCGTCAGCTTCTACGGCGGACCCGAGCGGTTGATGCGCGGTTTTCTCAGCTTCACGGGGCCGATCAACCAGGTGCTCTATCCACGCCTCACGCACCTGGTGGAACACGACCTCCCCGAAGCGCGCAGGACCGTCCGCCGCGGCACGCTCTGGCTCGGTGCGCTGGGCATCCTCCTCGGCCTGACACTGACGCTCGGGGCGCCCTGGCTGGTCCGCCTGTTGTTCGGCGCGGGATACGATCGCGCCGTGCCGGTGCTGCGCGTGCTCGGCTTCGTGTGCCCGTTCTCGGCGCTCAATGGCGTGCTGGGAATCCGCTGGATGTTTCCGCTCGGCCATGAGCGCGCCTACAACCGCATCGTCATGGCGGGCGCCGTCCTCGACGTGGCGCTCGTGCTCGCGTTGACGCCGTGGCTGCAGGAACTCGGCGCCGCGCTCGCGCTTCTGATCACCGAGATGTTCATCACCGCCACGGTGTTCGTCGTCCTCTGGAAAATGCGGATCAACCCCTTCCAGCGTTCCGTGCCCGCAAAATCGCCGGCCCCATGAATCCGCGGACGCCCGACGCAGTTCCGCGCCCGCTGGTCGTCGGATTGAATGGCAGGTTCTCCGGCACCGCAAAGCCCACGGGCACCCAGGTCGCGTCGTTCCATCTTTTCGACGCAATCATCCGCGGTGAACGCGATTTTTCCGTCGTGATCTTCGCCGATGAAACCTTTCCCGGCGTTGCCGCATGGCGCCAGCTTCCGCGGACCACTTTCGTTGCCGTGCCGTTCAGCCGCTGGCGGCGTTCCGTCGCGCAGATGTGGGAACAAATCGTCCTGCCCGTTCGCGCCGCAAAGGCAGGCTGCACCGTGTTGCATCATCCCATGACGACCTGT
This sequence comes from Chthoniobacteraceae bacterium, assembly GCA_040081515.1. Classification (GTDB taxonomy): domain Bacteria; phylum Verrucomicrobiota; class Verrucomicrobiia; order Chthoniobacterales; family Chthoniobacteraceae; genus SXWH01. The sequence goes on along the minus strand of JBEBGK010000131.1, from coordinate 5,866 downwards.
CCCCGCTGGCGGAATGGAATCAAGCAGGTCGTCACCGTGCACGATCTGACTTTTCTCCATCATCCCGAATGGGTCAGCCGCGCGTTCCGCTGCTGGCTCGCGGCGGTCGCGGTGCCCGCGATCAAACACGCCGACCACATCGCCACGATCTCCGGCTATGTGCTGGAAGACGTGCGGCGCACGCTCGGCATCAATCCGGCGAAGTCCTCGCGGATTTACAACGGCCTCACACCGCTCCCTGCCGGCCAGGCCGGCCAGGCGAGGGACGGGAAGACCCGGGTGATCCTCGGCGTCAACCTCTGGCAACCGCACAAGAATCTCCCCCGGTTCATCGGCGCGTTCTCGCGGCTGCGGAGCGAAATGCCCGCGCTGGAACTCCACCTCGCCGGCCGACCGCAGGCGAATTATCAGACGCAGCCCGAACTGGCCGCGCTGCTCGAGCGCCCGGGCGTCCGCGTGCTCGGCTATCTCAGCGACGAGGATCTCGGCTCTGCTTATGCCTCGGCGGATGCCGTCTGCTACCCATCGCTCGAGGAAGGCTTCGGGCTCCCCGTGCTCGAAGCCATGGACGCCGGCGCGCCAGTGATCACGTCCGACGCCTCATGCCTTCCCGAAATCGCGGGTGGCGCCGCCGTGCTCGTCGATCCGCTTTCCGAGGAGGGTATCGCCGCCGGCATCCGCAGGGTGCTGGATGAAGGCCCCGCGGAACGCGCCGATCGCATCGCACGCGGCAGACGCGTGGCGGCGGGCTTTTCCTGGAACGAATCGGCGCGACAATACGCCGCGATCTACCGGAGTCTGGCTGGGTGATTCTCCGCGACAGACCGGCATGCAATCCTCGAACCACCAAGACTGAACAATGAACGAAGCGCTCGCCCATCACTGGCTGGTCCGCATGCGCGGCGGCGAGAAAGTGCTCGAGCAATTCTGCCTCCTTTTCCCCGGCGCTCCGATTCACACCATCGTCGCCGACCCCGCCCGCCTCAGCGAAACCATCCGCAGTCATCCCATCCGACCGTCGCTGCTCCGATTCATCCCGCGGAGCGCGAATCACTACAAGTCGCTCCTGCCGCTTTTCCCCGCCGCGGTCCGGCGCATGCGGGTGGATCCGGCCACGCGATTCGTACTCAGCACCGATGCGAGCGTGGTGAAGGGACTCGGCTGCCCTCCCGGCGTCCCGCATGTCTGTTACTGCCACTCACCGCCGCGCTACCTCTTCGACATGCACGAGACCTACGCGCGGCACACCGCCGGCCTCGGGGCGCTGGGCCGCATCGTCTTCCGATTCGTCACGCCGTACGTGCGCCGTTTTGATTACCAAGCCGCCCAACTGGTCACGCATTTCATCGCCAACTCCCGTTTCGTCCAGGAGCGCATCACGAAATCCTACGGCCGCGATTCGGTGGTGATCCATCCGCCGGTGGATGTGGATGCCTTCGAACACACGAGACCGGCCGGGGACTTCTTCCTCATCGTGTCGGAACTCGTGCCCTACAAGCGCGTGGACATCGCGATCGACGCGTTCAACCAGTTGCGCAAGCCGCTCGTCATCATCGGCGACGGCTCGGAAATGGCGGCGCTCCGGCAGCGAGCCGGTCCCACCATCCAATTTCTAGGCCGCCAGCCATTCGCCGCATTGAAAGATCACAATGAACGCTGCCGCGCGGTCCTCTACACGCAGATCGAGGACTTCGGGATCACCGCCGTCGAGGCCCAGGCCGCGGGCCGCCCGGTGATTGCGTTCCGCGGAGGCGGCGCCCTGGACTCCGTGGTCGAGGGAGAGACCGGGATGTTCTTCGACGAGCAGACCGGAGGCAGCCTCGCGGAGGCGGTCACCCGTTTCGAGAGCCGCTCGTTTGACCCCGCCGCGTGCCGCGCAAATGCCGCGCGGTTCAGGCCCGGGGAATTTCGCGCGCAGATCAAGCGCCACCTCATCGGCCACCTGCCGGAGCTTTTCGCAGCAGGCGACTTCGTCTCCTGACGAACTGCGAAGCCCCGCAGCATTCATCCGATCATGCACTCCGGAGAAAACGAAAGCAGGCCCGCGCGGGGATCCGCGTCACTCTGGTGGCTGCATCCCTTCTGGATCGTGGCCGCGCCGCTCGTGGCGATCTCGCTCGTCGCGTATCTGCTCCCGGAGTTCGATTACCGGGAGAACTGGCGGACAGCGAAAGCATTTGAGTCCCGCGACCTGACGCTCTGCCTCGCTCTCGCCGCGGCATTTGCCGCCGGGTGTTTCATCGCATCGCGAATCGACGCGGGATTCTCCACCGGCGGCAGGACCGCACCCGGCCCACGCGACACCGGCGTCGGAAGGCGCGAACTGCGGATCCTTTTTCACATCGCCTGGGCGGTGACGATTGCCGGCTACGCGATCTGGTTCGGCGCCATCATCGGCAAATTTGGCATCGGCATGTTCCAGAATGTTCTGCTGGGCGCGCCGTCCGCGACCGACGACCTGAAGCGGGCCGCGGCCGCCTCGGTGATCACCGGCGTCACCACGTTCACGCAACTCGGGATGGGGACCGCGTTGCTCGGCACCTTTCTCGGATTCACGCAGGGCTGGCGCAAGGTCCGCGTGCAACTCGTGCTGCTGCTGCTGGTGACCGCGGTTCGCGCGGTCTTTCTCTCGGAGCGCCTGAGCTTGATCGAGATCGTGCTCCCGTCCGCAGTCCTGACGATCCGCCTGATCGGCTTCGGGGCGCCCGGCTCGTTGATGCGGCGCCTTCTCCTGGTCGCACCCTTTGTGGGAATCGCCGGGCTCTACGCGCTTTTCACGTTCACCGAGTATTTTCGCTCGTGGTCCACGTTCTACGCGGCGCACAGCGAACATTCGCTGTTCCACTTCACCCTGCTCCGGCTGCTCGGCTACTACGTCACGGCGCTGAACAACGGCGCGATCGAATGGCACGCGCACGGCGTGGTCCATTTTCCCTATGCGACCCTGGCGTGGCTCTGGAATCTGCCCGGCATCGGGGAATCATTGCAGTCGGCGCTCGGTGGCCACAACGACCCCGCGGAACTTCGCACCGCGCTCCTGACCGCCGAGGGGAACCCGGAGTTCAACAACACCAGCGGCATCTTCGTGGCGTTCTCGGAGCTGGGCGTCCCCGGGGCATTGGTGCTTTTTCTCCTCTACGGATTCGTCGCCCGATTGCTCCATGGCTCGTACGGACGCGGGTCGATGACGGGGCTGCTCCTGTATTCCTTCCTCCTCGTGGGAATGAGCGAGCAACTCCTGATTTTCTACATCAGCGAAGGCAGGGCGTTTCCCACTTGGGCACTGTTGCTCGTCGCGATCCTCCTGTCCCGCGAACGGAGCGGCATCGTCCGCGCCCGGAAAAATCCGACAGTCGCGATCAACCCGCCGCCGTCGCCCAGGGAACCTGCGTGAAATTCAGCGCTGCCTCGTCCGCATACTTTTCAGGCGCGAGCGCGGGGCGGCCCGGTTCACGGAAAAGGCGTTCGAGCACCTGCTCGACCAGCGCCGGGTCCGTGAACGCCGGGCCAAGCCGGAGCGATTCCGGCTGGCCGATGTCCTCCACGAGGTCGGTGCACTTGCGGTGATACTCCACCAGCGCGAACGGCACGCCGCAAAGGTAGGCCGTGATCGCCCCGTGCAGCCGCACGCTGAACACCGCCCGGCACGCCGCGAGCCCGTGCCAGCAGCCGAGCAGATTGTTCCTCGCGCTGATCACTTCCACTTGCGCCCCCTGCCCGACCAGGCGGCCCTCGAGTTCGCGCGAGAATGCCTCGTCGCCCCAGCGTGGATGCGTGTTCAGGCAGAAGATCCGCACCAGCGGCCGCTCCCGTTTCACGAAACGCTCCAAGCCCTCGCAGAGCGCGGCATTCCGCCGATCCTCCGCGGCCGTGTCGCCGCCCATGAGCCGTTCGTAGTGGCACACGGAAACGCCCAGCACCGGACGCGCGTCCGCCCCTCCTTCCGGGCATCGCGTTCCTCCCTCCGGCAGCAGCAGCGGCAACGCACCCACCAGGTCCCGCGCCAGCAGCGGCTTCACGGGCACCCGCATCTTCTCCAGCAGTTCCACCGACTTCCGGTCGCGGACGGAAAAGTAGATGAATTTCCGGAGCAAGCGCGCCGCCTCCGCCTCGTCCGCCTCATCGGCGAACGGCCCGATCGAAACCCCGATCGCCGCGAATTTCGTGACGCCGCGCTCCGCCGCGACGCGCTGGATTCTTTTCATGATGCTCCCGTACGAAAGCGTCGAGCCGCCGGCGTAGAGCAGCAGGTTGCGCCGCAGCATCGCTCCCGCCAGAAACCCGAGCCGGCTCGCCTTTCCCATGAATCCCGGCGCGGTGTACAGCCCCGTCGGGAACCATCCGGGAACGCGGTACTTCGCGTCGATGCCATGCACCGGCGGACCGAGGAGATCGATGTCGTGCCCGCTCCACCAGCGGCGCGCCGCGAGCACAGTTGTCAGGTTGAACAACTCGTCGCCGTAATTCGCAAAACCGTAGTATCCGTTCAGGGTGATTCTCATCAGGGCTGGCCGCGGTGAGTTCTACGGAGTCCGGAGCCGTACGTCCAAGCCGAACGGACGCGCCGCCGCGATCCTCAACTCCCGTGGACCACGGCGCTCCCGGAGCGGCGGAACTCCCCCCACGAGCGAAACACGCCGACGAACCGGCCCTGGATCAACTTCAAGTAATACCTGCACCGCTCCGGCTTCAGCAGCAGGAGAAAGAGCAGCACGGCGACCGCCGCGCGCGCCTGGAAAACCAGGAACCGCAGCGCTGCGTGCGGCTGCCGGTAAAGACGCAGGTGCTTCACCGACAGCCTCCCGAATCCCTTGCCGTAATTGTAAGCCCGGCTCCGCTCCTTCGCGTCAAAGCGCTGGACCTTCTGCACGTGATAAATCAGCAGCGCGGGATCGTAATGCAGCCGCTTCCCCAGATAGACTGCTCGCAGCACGAAATCAGCGCCTTCCTCGGCGCCGAAAAATGTCCCGACGCCCAGATTCTCGTCCAGCAGCCCGACTTCGTCGAAGAGCGTCCGCCTCGCGAACATCGTGAACTCGACGGTCGTGTGGTAGAGATTCGCCGCCGTCACCCATCGGCTCCCGGTCGCAAATTTCGTGACCGAACTCTCCTTCGTCTTCGGATCGACCGCGCGCGCAAAAACCGCGTCCTTCCCCGGGCTCTCGCGCAGGATCGCCGCCACGCGCGCCAGCACATCCGGGGCGAACTCGCAATCGTCGTCCGGGAAATTGAGGATCGAGCCCTTCGCAAAACCGAGCCCGTGGTTGCGCGCGCGCGCCGCGCCTTTGAAATCCACCTTTAGGTGCAGCAGCGGCATCCGGCCCGCGAAATCGCGGCAGATCTCCCCAAGCAGATCGTCGGGATTCTGATCGACAAGGATGATCTCAAAGTCGCGGCACGTCTGCGCCTCGATCGACACGAGCAACCGGCGCACATCCTCGCACCGGTTCAGCGTCGGTACAATCAGACTGAAGAGTAACCCCTCTTTGCCGGTCATCGTCGTGTGCCCGTACAGCAAATCGCCGCGGCCCGGAAGCCTAAGTGAGTCCGGCGATCGGCTCGGCGTCGTACACCGTGTGCGGACGCTCCAGCGGGTCGTGCCATTCGACCGTCCGCGGAATGCCGAGTCCCTCGTAGATCGTCGCAGCGAGGTTCTCGGGCCGCTGCGGCGCCTCCACCGGATACGCTCCGATGCGATCCGTCGCACCAATCACCGTCCCGCCCCGGACGCCGCCGCCCGCGAGGAGCACCGTCTGGCTCGCGCCCCAGTGGTCGCGTCCAGGCAGCTTTGCGCCGGAGATCTTCGAGATGCGCGGCGTGCGGCCGAATTCGCCACCCATCACGATGAGTGTCTCGGAGAGCAGAC